>JAPPGP010000049.1 GCA_028821395.1 Defluviicoccus sp. | reverse complement strand
GCCCCCCCGCGCCCGACGGGCGCGCCGGCTCAGAGCAGCCCCGGTTGCCGCGGCCCCGGCTCGGGGGCGCTCGGGGCCTCCGCCTTCTTCGCGCCGCCCCGGGTCGGCAGCCGGTAGCGGCGCCGCATCAGCTCCAGCACCCCGTGCACCTGGTCGCGGTAGCGCCGCGGGGCGTGCTTGCCGGCGTAGAGCCGGTCGACGCGGGGGGCGAGGTCGGGGAACTCCCGCTCGAGAAAGCGCAGGAAGTGCTCGCGGGTCCCGCCTTCGAGGTGCATGACCGCCGCCCCGCAGAACCGGGCCCCGTGGTCGGCGATGGCCTTGACGGTCCGCTCGAGCTTCGCGGGGTGCGACGTCAGGCCCGGCACGATAGGCGCCACCAGCACCCCCGCCCGGATGCCCCGGTCGGCCAGCGCCCGCACCGCCCGGAGCCTCTGCAGGGGGTGGGCGGCGCCCGGCTCCAGGGCCGCCCACGCGTCCTCGTCGACGGTCGGCACGCTCACGTGCACGGTGCAGTCGGTGCGCCGGGAGAGGTCCTGCAGGAGGTCGGCGTCGCGCACCACCATCGGTCCCTTGGTGATCAGGCCGACCGGCGACGGGCGCTCGACCAGCGCCTCGAGCACCCCGCGGCTGAGCCGGTAGCGCCCCTCGATCGGCTGATACGGGTCGGTCGCGGTGCCGAACCCTATCGGCTCCCGCCCCCGCCGCGGGTTCGCGAGCTCGCGCCGCAGCATCTCCACGAAGTTCACCTTGACCAGAATCACCGATGCGAACTCGTCGCCCGCGTCCAGCTCCAGGTGCGGCTGGTAGCGGCGCGCGAAGCAGTAGTGACAGCCGTGGGTGCAGCCTCGGTACGGGTTCAGGGTCCATCCGAACGGCATGCCCCGCACCCGGTTCAGGGCCGAGCGGCAGGTCACCTCCTGGTAGCGCGCCTCGTCGGCCCGCCGGATTGCGCCGGGCAGGTCGGCGGGGCCGGCGGGGTTGCCGGCGCGGCCTTCGCGGACCCGGTCCGCGACCTGCCGCGTCGTCGGGCGGGGAGGCGACAGGTCGAACAGGGTCGACGGGGCCGGCCCGGCCCGCCCGGGGGCGCCATAGGCTCCGCCGGTGCTGGCTTTAGGCTTTTTTTAGCTAACCCGCGCATGGTGCACCCGGCGCGCCCCGCGCGTCAAGGGGCGAACGGGGGCGGCCCGCCCGCGAGCACGCCGCGCCAGTAGCCGAGCAGATCGGCCAGCGTCTCCGACAGGGGGCGCCGGGGCTCCCACCCCAGCTCCGCGGTGATGCGCGACCGGTCGCCGAGCAGCACGGGGTTGTCGCTGGGGCGGAGGCGGGCGGGGTCCCGCCGGATCGCGATCGGGACCCTGGCGAGGGCGAGCAGGGCGTCGAGGACGTCGCCGATGCGGTGGGCGGCGCCCGTGCACACGTTGTAGGGGCGGCCGGGCGCCCCGCGTGCCATCAGCGCGCGGTAGGCCCGCACCGTGTCGCGCACGTCCGTCAGGTCGCGGCGCGCCTCGAGGTCGCCGACCGAGAGGACCGGGTCGGCGAGCCCCGCCTCGATCCGGGCGATCTGCTCGGCGAAGCTCGAGGCGGCGTAGGCCGAGGCCTGGCCCGGGCCGATGTGGGTGAACGAGCGGGCGAGGACGACGGCGAGGCCGTTCTCCCGCACCGCCTCGAGCCCCAGCCGCTCCTGCTCGAGCTTGCTCGCGCCGTAGGGGCTGACGGGGCCGAGGGGCGCGGTCTCCTCGAGGGCGGCGGCCGAAGGCCGGTACACGAGCGCCGATCCCGGAATCAGCACCCGGGGAGGGTCGGGCAGGTCGCCGACCGCCGCCAGCAGGTGCTCGGTCCCCGTCACGTTGCCCTGCAGGGTCGCCCGGCGCTCGGCCCACGAGCCGTTCACGTTCGCGATTCCCGCGCAGTGGTACACCTGGGTCGGCGGCCGTTCCACCACCGCACGCCGCACCCCGCCGGCGTCGAGCAGGTCCACGTCGCGCCAGTCCGCCCGGGCCGGAACCGGCCGGGGG
>JAPPGP010000188.1 GCA_028821395.1 Defluviicoccus sp. | reverse complement strand
GGTTGGTCACCGCGGCGAGCCCGGCGAACGCCTTCATCGCGTGGAACATGTTCTGCGAATCGCCGCAGGAGCAGTTGTCGCAGCCGATCGCGGTCGGCACCCCGGAATCGAGATAGCCGCGGATCGGCGGCACGCCGGACCGGGTCTTCAGGTTGCCGACCGGATTCAGGATCACGTTGGTGCCGGTCGCGGCCAGGATCTCGATCTCGTCGGGTCGCATCCAGACGCTGTGGGCGAGCCCGACATTCGGCCCGAGCAGCCCGACCGAGCGCAGGTACTCGACCTGCGAGCCGTCATGCTCGGGCATGAAGAGCCGGCCCGCAACCGCCATCGAGCGCGATTCGTAGATATGGGTGATCACCGGAAGATCGTGCTCGGCCGACAGCGCCGCCAGCCCCTCCAGCAGGCGCGGTGTGCAGAACTCCGGGCTGGTGGGCCCGAGCGCCCAGCGGAACCGGGGCGAGGCGTCGCGCCAGGCGAGAAAATGCTCGCGCACATGCTCCAGCGGGTCGAACCCGCCGGGCTCGACCGAGGCGCCGAGATGGCGGCGGTGCTCCTCGGGGACGACCTCCTTCCAGAACGGCACCCGCTCGATCCCCGGGATGTCGCCGATCTGCAGCGAGAAGGTGCAGCGGATGCCGATCTCCTCGTAGGCCGAGACCACGGTCTCCAGATGTTCGGGGTCGAAGGGGAACAGGGTGAGCATGTCCTGCACGGTGGTCATGCCCGAGCGCAGGCACTCGGCGGCGCCCAGCAGGGTGCGCGCGCGCACCTCCGCCGCCGAGCGCTTGGGATAGGCCGGCGGCAAGGCATGCATCAGCCAGAGCTCGAGCGGCAGGGTCTCGAAGCAGCCCTTGAGCAGCACGTCGTGCGAGTGGTAATGCGCGTTGACGAAGCCCGGCATGACCAGCCTGCCCGCGGCGTCGATGGTCTTCCCCGCGGGTCCGAGGTCCTCGCCGATTCCGGCGATGCGGTCGCCTTCGATCAGCACGTCGGCCACCGGCGGCAGGTCGGTGTCCCCGTCATGGTCGTAGACCCGGCCGCCCCGGATCAGGATGCTGGTCGCTGGTTCCGCCATGCCCGCCCCCGCTCTCGCCGGGCTGACTATAGCGCGCATGCCTGCCCGTTGCCCCGCCTGTCGCTGCGGACGCGTTCCGGGCACCCATGGGCGGAGCGTGGAGAGCCGGGTGCAGCCAGCGTCGTCGTCATGCCTGGCCCAGGGAACGAGTCCGGGGGCGTTCCGGCCATCCATGCCGGCACCGCCGAAAGGGCGAACGGCCACGACGCGGCGGGAGCGCCGTGCGGATGGATAGAAACATCCGAACGAGCGCACTAGGCTCGCCCCATGAGCCAGCCCGCCGCTCAGGTCGTGCGCGCGCTCGCCGCGACGCTCGCGGTGCAGGCGATGGTCACCATGGCGACGCTGACGGTGCCGGTCTTCGCGCCCGAGGCGGAGGGCGATATCGGGCTGGATGCGGCGAATATCGGCATCTTCGCATCGCTGGTCTATTCGGGCGCGATGACCGCCTCGCTGCTGAGCGGCGGGGCGGTGCCGCGCTTCGGCCCGATCCGCATGAGCCAGGCGGGGCTCGCGATCTCCATCGCCGCGCTCGCGATGATCACCTCCGCCTGGTGGCCGGTGCTCGCGCTGGCCGGGTTCATGCTGGGCGTCGGGCTCGGTCCGGCGACGCCCGCGAGCTCCCACATCCTCGCCCGCCACACCCCGCCGCGGCTCTCCTCGCTGGTGTTCTCGATCAAGCAGACCGGCGTGCCGCTCGGCGGGATGCTGGCCGGCGCCCTGGTGCCGCTGTTCGCCGTCGAGCTCGGCTGGCGCGGCGCCTCCTGGGCGGTCGCGGCGATGTGCGTCCTCTGCATCCTCGCCATCCACCCGACGCGGCGGCATTTCGACATCGAGCTCAGGCCGGACCGCCAGGGGCTCGGCGGCAACGTCATGGGCCCGCTGCGCCTCGTGCTGGCGAACCCGGTGCTCAGGCGGCTCTGCTTCGCCTCGTTCTTCTTCGCCGCCATCCAGCAATGCTTCAGCGTCTT
>JAPPGP010000161.1 GCA_028821395.1 Defluviicoccus sp. | reverse complement strand
TTAAGCCACGTCCGCCACCATCTCACCTAGCCATCATGAATAAAGCGGGCTAGATCTCGCCGGCGCCCATCAGGTCCTTGCGCGCCTTTTCCAGATGGTCGTTGATGTGCGTCACGGCGGCGACGATGTCGCGGCGCCTGATCGCTTCGTACAGCGCGCGATGCTGGCGGTTGTATTCGTCGATCACTTCGGGCGACAGGATCTTGTTCTTCATGGCGTCCCACTGGCCGTGGCCGCGCACGGCGTTGATCTGCTGGTAGAGGTGGAGCAGCAGCGGGTTCTTGGAGCTCCTGGCGAGCCATTCGTGGAACATGCTGTCGTGCCGGGTAAAGGCTTCCTTGTCGTCTCGGCACTGCTCGAGGTCGTCAAGGATGGATCCCAGCATCCCGATTTCGTTGGCCGTCGCGTTGAGCACCGCGAGGCGGATCATGTGCGGCTCCACCGCCAGCCGCGCTTCGATCAGCTCCAGCGGGCTGACCCGTCCGACGATGTCGCGCGCGGCATCGATCGCCATGTCGTCGCAAGTCACAAACGTGCCGCTGCCGACCCGCCGTTCGATCAGGCCGTCGGTCTCCAGATTGAGCAGAACCTTGCGGATGGTGCTGCGCGCGGTGGCGAACCGCTCGGCCAGCTCGCGCTCGGCCGGCAGCTGGTCGCCGGTCACGTAGAAGCCGCTGCGGATGGCCTCGCGCAGCTGCGCGGTGATATGCCCGACATGGCGGCCGCCCTCGCCTAGCCGCAGGCCGGCGACCGGTCGATCCTGCTGCGCGGACGCGCCCGCGTCATCCACAACTCGACCCTCCCCGATTCACCGTTAGCTCCAGCCCTGCACTAATTGGTTGGCATTGGCAAAATTGGTTTGCAATTGGTCAATCAACGATGCAAACTGGCGACCGTTCAAGCGTTGCGGGTTATCCGGCCACGCCAATTGTCAGACAGGACCTACTGCGGGTCTCATATATATTTATGTGTCGGTCGCATCATCCGCGATCTTTCGATCGGAGCCAATGTAATGGTTCGTATTGGTTGCGTCAACTGCCGGGGTAACGCGACGAGCGTTGTCAAAGCGCGCCAGGAGGGGACGGCAACATGATGGATATCGAAACCTTTGTGCAACAGGACGGCCGCGACGATCTGGTGAGGCAGGTGCGTGCCAGGATCGACGAGCTCGGCATCGAGTATCTCTATCTCCAGTTCGTGTCGATCACCGGCCGGATCTGCGGCAAGGGCATCCCGTCGGATCACTGGGAAACCGTCGCCGAACGCGGCTTCCAGCTGGTCTACGGCGCGACCGTCAACCTGTTCCTCAACAGGCACGGCGAGTATCTGGGCTACGGGCCGCACGAGAAGGAGCTGGTGGGCATTCCGGAACCCGAGACCTTCTGCCAGCTGCCCTGGGACAAGCGGGTCGCCCGGGTCTGGTGCACGCTGTTCCGCAACCGGGAAGAGCGCGACGAGCCCGGCGCGTTCCTCACCGCGGACTGCCGCGGCAATCTGCGTCGCATCCACGCCCAGTTCCAGGAGGATCACGGCGGCCTGCATCTGCGCCACGGCACCGAGCCGGAGATGATGTGGCTGAAGCGGGGCGAGGACGGCAAGCCGGATGGCGGCTTCTCCAACCCGTACTGCTATCACATCGACCAGTTCGAAAGCCTGCGACCGGTCTTCCTGCGGGTCATCGAGTATTCCCGCGCCATGGGGCTGGACATGATCCAGGGCGACCATGAGGACGCGCCGGGCCAGCTCGAGCTGAACTTCACCTTCGACACCGCGCTCAGGACCGCCGACCGGCTGACGACCTACCGCCAGATCTGCGCCCAGGTGGCGCGCGAGAACAACCTGATCGCCTGCTTCATGTCGAAGCCCTTCATGGGCGTGTCGGCCTCCGGCTGCCATCACAACATCTCGCTGTGGCGCGGCGGGCAGGAGGAGTTCAATGCGCTCGGCAACGATCCGCTGCCCGGCATGGAAGGCAACTTCATGTATCTGAAAGGCGGCGAGAACACCTTCTTGCCGGATACCGACGACGTTCAGCTGCCGGGCAAGACCGGCTTGCAGGTGGTCGGCGGAATCGTGAAGCATCTCGGCGCGCTGACCGCGATCGGCGCCTCGACCGTGAATTCCTATCGCCGCCTGTGGGATACCGGCTTCTGGGCGCCGGTCTTCGCCGACTGGGGGTACCAGAACCGCACCACGGGGTTGCGCATCTCCGCGCCCGGGCGCTTCGAGTACCGCTCGGTGGACTCGATGGTGAACCCGCATCTGATGGCTGCCGCCATCCTCAAGGCGGCCGATGACGGCATCAGGAACGACATCGACCCCGGCCCGCCGGAAGACCGCAACATCTACGAGGCGATGGAGGCGGGCAAGCTGGTCACGAAGCTGCCGATGACTCTGGGAGACGCGCTCGACGCGCTCGCCGGGGACGAGGTCATCAAGGCCGCGATGCCGGGCGAGATGTACCGCCTGTATGACGAATACAAGCGCGACGAATGGGAGCGTTTCCTGCACACCACGACCGAGTGGGACATGGAAACCTATCTCGACTGCCTGCCCTAGCCGGCGTTCGACGGGAGAAACAGCCAATGTGCGGCATCGCCGGACTGATCTACCGCGACGGCTCCCGCAACATCGGCGGCGAAATGACCGCCATGTTGCAGGCGTTGAAGCATCGCGGCCCGGATTCCACCGGATTCGCCATCTACGGCGAACCCGGGCCGAACCAGTACATCTTGCGTTTCAAGGTCGCCGAGAAGGAGGATTTGGGCGGTGGGACCAGGATTCACCGGGCGATCGCGGAGCGCAAGGCGGCGGTCGACGCCCTGCTGGAGGAGCTTGGCGTCGCCGTCCTCGAGCGGGACGGGCCGACGGAGTACGCGAACCGCTACCGGATCGCCCATGACGGCGACATGAAGGCTCTCGCCGACCAGATCGAGGAGATCGAGGGCACCGAGATCCTGTCGATCGGCAACGCCCTGGAGCTGATCAAGGATCTGGGCGACGCAGCCGACGTTTCGGGCGACTACGAGCTTGGGGATTTCCGGGGAACCCACGGCATCGGGCATACCAGGATGGCGACCGAGTCGGATGTCGATATCCGCTCCGCCCATCCCTACTGGGCCTATCCCTATAACGACATCGCGGTCGTTCACAACGGACAGATCACCAACTACTGGCTGATGCGCCGGCAGCTGGAGCGCGACGGGCAGCGCTTCGTCAGCAACTGCGATTCGGAGCTGCTGGCGGTCTACACGGCGGTCAATCTCGAAAAGGGGATGACGCTGGAGGACTCGCTCCGCAACTCGATCGACGAGATCGACGGGGTGTTCACCTATCTGATCACCACCCGGAACGAGCTCGGCATGGCGAAGGACACGATGGCCGCCAAGCCGATGGTGCTCTACGAAGCGGACGACATCGTGGCGCTGGCCTCGGAGGAGGTCGCGATCCGGGCGATCATTCCGCACGAGATCGACACCACCGACCCCTATGACGAGGAGGTCCGGGTATGGCAGGCGTAGACCGGTCGGTCTCCACCGAGATGGGGATGCATACCGAGCCCCTGACGGGCCGGGACATCAAGACCAAGTTCAGGCTGGAGAACGAAGGCGGCTTCGCCTACCACTTCGCCCTCGACGTCGATTTCAACCGGCGCGCCGAAATCGACTGCGCCGAGCTGGAGCCGACGCAAATCAACCGGAAGATACGCGAGCTCATGGAATCGGGCCACGGCTCCATCGTGCTCCGCAACCCGGGTGCCAAGCATTCGCTGATCGTCGGCATCCTCAATCGGATGAACATCATCGTCGAAGGCAGCCTGGGCTATTTCGGCTGCGGCCTGCTCGATGGGCCGGTGGTGCGGATTTCCGGCCGGGTCGGCTGGTCGTTCGGCGAGAACATGATGGCCGGAATTTGCGTGATCGAGAAAAACGCCGGTTCCACCTTCGGCGCCGCGCTGCGCGGCGGCGACCTGGTGTGCAAGGGCTCCGTGGGCTCGCGCACCGGGATCGATCAGAAGGGCGGCACCATCATCGTCGGCGGCGACACCGGCGCATTCTCCGGCTTCATGATGCAGCGCGGCCGAATCGTGGTGTGCGGCAACGCCGGCAAGAATCTCGGCGACTCGATGTATGACGGCACGATCTATGTCGGCGGCGAGATCCAGGATCTCGGCGTCGACGCGGTGCCGGCGGAGCTGACGGATCTCGACCGGGCCTGGCTCGCCCGCAAGCTGAAGATGTACGAAATGCTGCCGCCGCAGGGTGTCGACCACTTCACCAAGATCGTCGCCGGCAAGCAGCTTTGGAGCTACGACAATCTCGAACCGACGGAGAAGAAGCTGGTCCTTTAGCCAGCGCCGTCGCAGCGCAGGAACAGATCGACATGCCGGACGATTCGATCCCGGGCGGCAACCGCCACGCCAACCAGGAAATCGAGGAGAAATACATCCTCGGCCGGAGCCAGATCTTCACGCCGGAAGTCATCAACGACATCCACGTGAAGTCGGAGCTCGGCCGCTACCGGATGCGCGGCTTCTCGCTGTTCAAGAAAATCCCGCACTGGGACGACCTCACCTTCCTGCCCGGCACGCTGACCCGGTTCGTGATCGAGGGCTATCGCGAGAAATGCGAGACCAGGACGGTGATCGGTCCGCGCGCCAAGCGCCCGGTGGAGCTCGATATTCCGATCTACATCACCGGCATGAGCTTCGGCGCGCTCTCGTTCGAGGCCAAGACGGCGCTTGCCCGCGGCGCCACCATGGCCGGCACCGCGACCTGTTCCGGCGAAGGAGGCATGATCCCCGACGAACGGCGCTATTCGTCCAAGTGGTTCTATCAGTGCATCCAGTCGCGCTACGGCTTCAACCCGCACCACTTGCTGCTGGCGGACGGCTGCGAGTTCTTCATCGGCCAGGGCTGCAAGGTCGGGCTGGGCGGCCATCTGATGGGCCAGAAGGTGACCGACCAGGTCGCCGAGATGCGCTCGCTGCCGGCCGGTATCGACCAGCGCTCGCCGGCGCGTCACCCCGACTGGCTGGGGCCGGACGATCTGGCCCTCAAGATTCTCGAAATCCGCGAGGCGACCGACTGGCAGATCCCGATCCAGCTCAAGCTCGGCGCCGCCAGGGTCTATGACGACGTGCGCATGGCGGTGAAGTGCGATCCGGATTCGATCTATATCGACGGCATGGAAGGCGGCACCGGTGCCGGCCCTCACCTGGCCACCGAGGAGACCGGCGTGCCGGGCATGGCGGCGATCCGGCAGGCAAGGCGCGCCATCGACGACCTCGGCAAGCGGGGCGAAATCTCGCTGGTCTATGCCGGCGGCATCCGCAACGGCGGCGACGTCGCCAAGGCCCTCGCCCTCGGCGCGGACGCGATCGCCATCGGCCACTCGGCGATGATGGCGCTCAACTGCAACAAGGACATCCCGGAAGCCGACTTCCCGTCGGAGATGGGGGTTCCGGCCGGCGCCTGCTATCACTGCCATACCGGCCGCTGTCCCGTCGGCGTCGCCACGCAGGACCCGGAACTGCGCAAGCGGCTCAACCCCGACGAGGCGGCGGAACGGGTCTACAACTTCCTGCACACGCTCACCATGGAGGCGCAGATGATGGCCCGCGCCTGCGGCAAGACCGACATCCACTCGCTCGAGCCGGAGGACCTGGCCGCGCTGACCATGGAGGCGTCCGCCATCGCGCAGGTGCCGCTCGCCGGCACCGACTACACGGTCGGCGTCGAGGACTATCACCACATCTGAACGGAAGGGCACGATGGCCGGATCCGGATACAAGGGCGCCGAAATCGAGGATGTCGACCACTTCCTTAAGGGCGGCGGAATCGACTCCGAGCGCGAGCAGGACATCGGGCAGCACATCGGCTACCGCTACGACGTCAATCTTCTGCCCGACTACGACAGGCTGACCCCGTTCCTGAAGGACTACCTGGAATTCATGGGCTGGGACGACCTCAACTGGCTGGAAGACGTCCATATGGGATACGACGACGGCCAGCCCGCGGTGTTTGACCGCAACATCAACGGCTGGGTCGCGATCCCCGACGACATGGAACTGCCGGACAACCAGCAGGACCGCGACATGATCGCCCGGGAGATGCTGATCAAGTTCCAGATGTCGCCCGATCACCCGATGGTGGAGCTGTACAAGGCCTATCGGAAGTTCTGAATCCGGGCCTGCCCGCTTCCGTCAGCCCGTTTCCGGCAGCAGCGCCGCCGCCCAGTCCGGCCGGAAGCCGAAGATCCGCACGTCGTCCGACAGACTGGTGTTGAACAGCCGGTTGTGCCACAGCGTGTTGCGGTAGGCGGGCTCGCCTTCCGCCAATTCGCGCACATTGCACGGCAGGCTGTAGGACTGGCCGAATTGGCGGAATTCGAGCCGGCAGGCCGCCATCTCGGCGAGCAGTGAAGCGAGCCCGGACTCCGGCAGAAACAGCGCCGTCATCTCGTCGGAAAACCGGTTGGCGCGGTGGTAATGGGTCGATTGCAGATAGGTCAGAGCCTTCTGGTAGACCTCGTTGGGGTCGTGGTTCTTCTTCACCTGGAACTCGAAGAAATCCGTGCTTTCCGCGGGATCGCTTTTGATCAGGAGCACGATCACGCCGTCGGACAGGGGCCGCCCGTCGGGCGCCAGCAGTCTCGGCCGCATCCCCTGCGACGGTCGGCCGCCGTCCTCGCGCATGGCGATCTGGCGCAGCCGGCACTGCCAGATGAGAAATTGTTGGCGCAGGGTCTTCGGGGTCATGAGTTCATTTTCGGCAACCCGAGGCGAGGTTGGCAAGGCGGGTCAAGTGCGCGCCGCCGCGGCGGCAGACGAAACCGACCGCGCGCTAAGGCCCGACGCGCCATTGGCCCGGTGTCGTGCCGTGCCGACGCTTGAAGTGCCGGCCGAGATGGGAGGCGGACTGGAAGCCGCAGCCGACGGCGATCTCCGAGACGCTGAGCCCGGTCTGGCGCAGCAGGCTGGCGGCGCGGTCGATCCGGAGGTCGAGATAGAACCGACCCGGCGGGCGCCGCAGATGGTCTCGGAACAGCCGGGTGAGCTGGCGCACCGACAGCCCGACGGAGGCCGCGATGCGTCCCACCGGGAGCGGGTCTTCCAGGTGCCGCTCCATGATCAGGATTGCCTCCGCCAGATGCCGGTTGCGCCCCGCCATGCGGATCGCGGCGGTGACCTGCTGTTCCTGCGCCGCCTCACGGATCCGGTCGTGCACATAGTTCTCCGCCACCAGGGCGGCGGTCTCCGTCCCATGCGCCTCCATGACGAAGGTGAGCATCAGGTCGAGGCTGGTGGTCCCGCCGGCGCAGCTGAACCGGTTGCGGTCGATCTCGAATATCGAGGTGCGGATGTCGAGACCGGGGAAGCGCTCGCGATAGGCGTCGAGGCACTTCCAGTGGATGGTCGAACGGTAGCCGTCGAACAACCCGGCGGCGGCGACCGGGAACGCCCCGTCGGAGATCGAGCCGATCCGGGCGCCGCGCCCGACCGCGCGGCCGAGCGCGGCGGCCAGCAGCGGCGAATCGTAGCCGTGCGACCGCTCGCCGCCGACCACCGCGATCACATCGGCCGCACTGCCGGGCGGCCCGGACAGGGGCGCCGCGGCGAGGCGGATATGGCTGGACGAGGCCACGCCCGCCTCGGCATCGTCGGAATCCGCCGACAGCCGCCACCGATAGGCCGGGTGGCCGAGCACCAGGTTGGCGGCGCGCAGCGCATCGACCGCACAGGAAAGCGCGAGCAGCGAGAAGCCCGGCACCAGAAAGAACTCGACCTCGACCGACTCCGCCATGGTTGCATTTCCGCAATTAGGGACGGCGATCGTCAGAATAGTGCCTTTTTCTGTCCGCTATATGGTTTTTCCTCCGCGTCGGAAAGCGCAGGATGCGCCCGCACTCGCAACAGTCATCATTGCCGAAGGGGTATTGCCATGGCTTTCCCGACTCATGCCCGCCATGTCGTGATCGGCGCGGGGGTTCACGGGCTGTCGACCGCCTGGCGGCTGGCCGAACGGCTCAAGCGGTCCGGCCGGGCCAACGGGACGGACATCCTGGTTCTCGACAAGACCGCCATCGCCGCCGGCGCCAGCGGCATCGCCTGCGGCGTGGTGCGCAACAACTATTTCCAGCCGGCCATGCGCGAGCTGATGGCGCATAGCGTCGACGTCTGGGAAACCGATCCCAAGGGGTTCAGCTACCATCCGGTCGGCTACATGCAGATCAGCCACGAGGCGATGCGCGAGGATGTCGCGAGCATCTACGAGCAGCAGAGGGAGATCGGCTACGACTCCGATTTCATCGAGGGCGAGAAGGACTGCACGGCCTATATGAAGGGCTTGCTGTCGGACTGGCGCGCGGAGGGCATCACCTCCGTCCTGCACGAAAAGAGAGGCGGGTACGCCAACAACACCGCCGCCGTCTACGGCCTGGCCGACAAGGCCGAGGCCCACGGCGTGCGCATCATGACGGGCGTCGAGGTCACCGGCTTCGAGCGCGGCAGCAATTCCGATGCGGTCACCGGCGTCGTCACCGACCGGGGAACCATCAGGTGCGAGCAGGTGGTGGTCGCGGTCGGGCCGTGGGTCAAGACGATCTGGGACATGCTGGGGTTGCCCCGGGAGGTCTCCATCAAGGGCGCCGACGGCCGGATGCACGATGGCATCCCGACCTGGCGCTACTGGTGCCTTGAGGAGGGCGTCATCGGAGTCGACCCGGATCTGCAAAGGCTGAATGACGGCGGCATGCCGCCGGTCATCCACGTCGACACCGACGCACCGCTCCACTCCGACGTCGACGGGTCGCTGATCACCGAGGAGGCCTGGGGGATCTACTACAAGCCGGATTTCCATTTCGGCGGCGTCCAGGGCGGCGCCATGCCATACGAAGTCAAGACGCCGGCGGACCAGGTGGCGATCGATCCCTACGGCCCGGAATCGCCGGAATTCATCGTCGGCGACGACTTCGCCCATATGTGGTGCTCGGCGCTCGCCTTCTGCCAGGAGCGCTTCTCCGGCCAGATCGGCAAGTTCAGGAAGGAGCCCTCGGGAGGTCTGGGCTGCTTCACCCCGGACAGCTTCCCGGTGTTCGACACGTTCTGCGAGAACGTCCACGTCATCGCCGACAGCAACCACGGCTTCAAGATGATCGGCGTGGGCCACCTGGTGGCCGACGAGATGATGGGCGAGAAGCAGGCCCTGCTCGAACCCTTCCGCTTCAGCCGTTACGCCGAGGGCAAGCTGCACCCGCTGAGCAACAGCCCGTTCCCCTGGAGCTGATCGCGCCGGGGGCCGGCAAGGGCGAAAACCCCCGCCGGCCCGCTGGCGTCGGCGCGGCGCGCGGCGCGGCTACTCGCCTTCGAGCGCCTCCGCGATCGTGGCGTCGTCGCCGTGGTCGCGCACGATCTGCTCGTATTCGCGCCTCTCGGCGCGGATCTGCAGCACGTGCCAGCCGATCCACAGCGCCACGCCGACGATCACGAAGAGGCCTTCCGCGCCCTGGAAGGGGTAGAGGGCGCCGACATCCTTCAGATCGACGGCCCAGCTCTCGATGCCTGTCGTAGACATGCTTCAGTCTCCTTGTCTCGGTTCCGGCGGGCCGGTCAGGCCGCTGCTTCCTTCTCGGTGGCGCGCACGTCGGCCGCGGCCGCCCGTTCTTCCCGGTTCGACCGGAAGTCCAGCCCCAGCAGCTCGACCTGCTTGGGGATGCGCAGCATGCCGGCCGCGGCAAGGATCTTGGCGACGATCCAGCCGGGCAGGAAACCGAGCACGAAGAACATGATGATCGCGCCCACGAACTGGCCGAGCGGGTTGATCGTGGCATAGCCTTCGTAGGGCGAGCTCGGATGGCCCCACAGCACGAAGCCGCAGACCACCAGGCCGATAAACCCCGCATAGCCGTGCACCGCCACAGCGCCGACCGCATCGTCGATCTTGTACTTGCGCTCCACCCAGTAATGCAGCTTGTAGGCGCACCAGGTGCCGAAGCCGGCGATGATCATGGCCTGGATCGGGTGGTAGAGGTCGTTGCCCGCCGACGCCGTGATGATGCCCGCCAGGCCGCCGGAATAGGTCCAGAAGCCGTTGCCGCCGGAGACCAGGTAGCCGACCAGGAGACCGCCCGACAGCGACATCAGGAAGTTCACCGTGATCGCGCCGAGCGTGGTCGGCGTCAGGTAGATCGTCGTCGCCGTCCAGGTCGCGCCCGTGATCTGGCCGTCGATGGTCGGGGGATCGATGAGCGGCACGTTGCAGGCCACGTAGAAGCCCCAGAAACCGGCATAGATGAAGAACAGCCCGAGGCACACCATCCACGGGTTGTGCGGCGTGATGTCCCGCGGCGTGCCGTCCTTGGCGAACTTGCCCAGCCTGGGCCCCAGCACGAACAGGATGCCGAGCGCGAAGCCGCCGGCAATCGCGTGGATCACGCCCGATGCATAGGCGTCGTGATAGCCGAGCACCTGCACCATCCAGCCGCCATAGTGCCAGCCCCAGGCCGCATCGATGATCCAGGCGACCGATCCGATCACCACCGCCAGGATCCAGAACGCGCCGGAGTTGATCCGCTCGATCACCGATCCCGAGACGATCGAGGCCGCCGTCCAGGAGAACAGCAGGAAGGCCGCCCAGAACACTCCGGTGATGCGGTCGCCGGCATGCGGGCCCATGGTCTCCGACCAGGCCGTGTTGGCCGCCGCGGCCTCCAGGTCGAGACCGCCGGTGATCCATGGTCCGTTCGGCATGGCCCAGTAGAGCCACCAGCCGAAGAAGAAGAACGTGATCGTCACCAGCGGGATCAGCATCGTGTTCTTCATCAGCGTATGCATGTGGTTGCGCCGCCGGCTGGCGCCGACTTCGTACATGCAGAACCCGATATGGATGAAGAACATCAACGGGATGGTCGCCCAGTAGTAGAACTCGGTGAACACCGTCGTTATGGCGTTGAGATTGCCTTCCATGGCTTTAGCTCCCCAGATACTCGAGCGGTTGTCGTTGGCGCCCGACCGGCCCGGACGCGGGTCGAAACCGGTTGCAGCCGATGCAGCGCCGGCCGGCGCCTGTCCATGCCAGTGAAGCATGGCCCTTTCCGGAACACGCTTCAACAATCTTGGTTGCAAACGATCCACATTGGTCAGAATTGGTTCCCGGGGCGCGGGTCGAGGCGATGGCGCGACGGGGCCTCGCCGAACCGCCTTCTGAAGGCGGTCGCGAAATGGGCGGCGCTGGAGAAGCCCGTCGCGATCGCGATCTCGAGCACCGGCAGGCCGGTCTGGCGCAACAGCTCGCGCGATTTGCCGAGGCGCAGGTCGCGGTAGAACGCGCCGGCGCTGCACCCCAGATCGGCGCCGAACTTCCGGTTCAGGTGACGCGCGCTTACACCGACGAGCCGGGCCAGATCCGGCAGGGGGAGCGGGTCGGCGATGTGGTTCTCCATGGTCTCGATGGCGGCCAGCACGGTGTGGCTGTTGGTGCCGTAGCGCTGCGCCAGACCGGCCCGCTGCGGACCGCCGGCGGGTCGCACATCGGTATGCATGAACCAGTCGCTGACCCTGCGGGCGAAGTCCGTACCGTGATGCTCGGCGATCAGGGCATGCATCATGTCGAGCGGCGCCGTGCCGCCGGCACAGGTCATGCGATCCCGGTCCACGACATAGAGGGTCCGTTCCAGGAGGAGTCCGGGTTGACGCTCCTCCAGGGCGCCGGAATGCTCCCAGTGCAGCGTCATCCGCCGGTTCTGCATGACGCCGGCATTGGCAAGCACCGCGGGACCGCCGGATACCCCGCCAAGGACGCAGCCGTGCCGCGCCTGACGCCGCAACCACTGGAACACGCCGTCGTCCCGAAAGCCGACCGGATCGCCCCCCGCCACGACGAAGGCGAGGTCGAACTCGCCGCTGGCTTCGCCGAGCGCCGCCACCGCCACCGAGGCCGCGGACGAGCTGTCGAGGAACTCCGCGGGCTCCGATCCAGCCGCGAAAAAGAAGGTCTCGTAAATGCGCCTGCCGGCGAGCAGGTTGGCCGCGCGCAAGGGCTCGGTCACGGCCGCGAACGACATCAGGGCGAAACCCTCGACCAGCAGGAAGGCGATTCGGTGGGCGGCCGGGTTCGGCTGCGTCATGTCCGAAATTCTAAAATAAACGTCCTTCCTTGCAAAGCAAAGGCGCACCCTCCGGCGCATCAATCGACGGGTCAGTGGACGAGGCGATGCGCTATTCCGCCCTGCAAATCCTCAGGCAAGGCCTGACCGGCAATCGCGGCTGGACGCCGCTCTGGCGCGAGCCGGAGCCCAAGCGGCGCTACGACATCGTCGTCGTGGGCGGCGGCGGGCACGGCGTCGCCACGGCCTACTATCTGGCGAAGCTGCACGGCCTGACCGACGTGGCGGTGCTGGAAAAGAGCTGGCTGGGCTCCGGCAATGCGGGCCGCAACACGACGATCATCCGCTCCAACTACCTGCTCCCCGGCAACCAGCACTTCTACGAATTGTCGATGAAGCTGTGGGAAGGCCTGGAACGGGAGCTCAACTACAACGCCATGGTCTCGCAGCGCGGCATCCTCAACCTGTTCCACAACGATCCCCAGCGCGACGCCGCCGCCCGGCGCGGCAACGCCATGATCCTGGCCGGGGTGGATGCGGTTCTCCTCGACCGGGCGGCGCTGCGACGAAAGTTCCCGTTCTTCGACTTCGACAACGAGCGCTTCCCCATCAAGGGCGGGCTGTGGCAGCCGCGCGCCGGCACGGCGCGCCACGACGCGGTCGTCTGGGGCTATGCAAGAGGCGCCGACCGGCGCGGCGTCGACCTGATCCAGAACTGCGAGGTCACCGGCTTCGACATCCGGGGCGGGGTCTGCCGGGGCGTCGAGACGACGCGCGGCGCCATCGGCGCGAACAAGGTGGCGGTCTGCGTCGCCGGCTCGTCCAGCCGGGTGATGGGGCTCGCCGGGCTGCGCCTGCCGATCGAGAGCCATGTGCTGCAGGCCTGCGTGACCGAAGGGCTGAAACCCCTCGTTCACGGCGCCATCACCTTCGGAGCCGGTCATTTTTACGTCTGCCAGTCGGACAAGGGCGGAATCGTGTTCGGCGGCGATCTCGACGGCTACAACTCCTACGCCCGGCGCGGCAATCTGCCGACGGTGGAGGATGTCTGCGAAGGCGGCATGGCGCTGATACCGGCGATCGGCCGGGCGCGGGTGCTGCGCATGTGGGGCGGCGTGGTCGACATGTCGATGGACGGCTCGCCCTTCATCGACGGGACGCCGGTCGAGGGCCTCTATTTCACCGGCGGCTGGTGCTACGGCGGCTTCAAGGCGATCCCGGCGGGCGGCTACTGCCTGGCCCATCTGATGGCGACCGGCGCGCCGCATCCCGCCGCCGCGGCGATGAGGCTCGACCGTTTCGCGACCGGCGCCGTGATCGACGAGAACGGCGCGGGCGCCCAGGCGAACCTGCACTAGGGGACGCCGTGATCATCGACCACCCCCTTCTCGGCCCCCGCGACGCGGCGGAGTTCGTCTATCTCGGCGACGCCTCGCTGATCGACCGGCCCGACTGGCAGGCGGACGACGCGGGGCGGCGGTTCCACGACTATCTCCATCTGCGCGACAACCCGGCCGGAGAGCACCGCGAGCTGTGGTTTCACGAGCAGGGCGACCGGTCGTGGCTGGTGGTGACCCGCGATACGCTGACCCACGAGATCGTGCGGGTCGAGCTGGCGCGCGATGTAGCGCTCGCAAAGGGGCGGGATCGGTGAGCGGCCCGTTCCGGCTGGACGGCGGCGCGATCGACCGCGCCCGGAGCCTCGCCTTCCGCTTCGACGGAAGGCGGCTGACCGGTCATCCCGGCGATACCCTGGCCTCGGCGCTGCTCGCCAACGGGACCCGGTTGGTCGGACGGAGCTTCAAGTACCACCGGCCCCGCGGCGTGTTCGCTTCCGGCTCGGAGGAGCCCAACGCGCTGGTCGAGCTGCGGAGCGGCGCCTGGCGGGAGCCGAACACGCGGGCGACCGTCGCCGAGCTGTTCGACGGGCTGGAGGCGCGGAGCCAGAACTATCTCGGCTCGTTGCGCTGCGACCTGATGGCGGTCAACGATCTGCTCGCGCCCTTTCTCGCGGCCGGCTTCTACTACAAGACTTTCATGTGGCCGAAGAGCTTCTGGGAGCGGGTCTACGAGCCCGCCATCCGCGAGGCCGCCGGTCTGGGACGCCTGTCGGGCGAGGCGGACCCCGATAGCTACGACAAGGGCTTCCTGCATTGCGACCTGCTGGTCGTCGGCGCGGGTCCGGCCGGGCTGGCCGCCGCGCTGGCCGCCGGGCGAAGCGGCGCGCGGGTGATCTTGGCCGACGAGGATTTCGTCATGGGCGGGCGGCTCAACGCCGAGACCCATGAGGTCGACGGCCGGCCCGGCGCCGCCTGGGCGGCCGAGGCGGTACGCGAGATGGCGTCCATGAAGAGAGTGCGCCCGATGCTGCGGACCACGGTGTTCGGCGCCTACGACCACGGTATCTACGGCGCGCTGGAACGCCGCACGGATCATCTGGCCGCGGCGGGCGGGAAGCCGCGCCAAATCCTGTGGCGGATCTATACGAGGCGCGCGATCCTGTGCGCCGGCGCCACCGAGCGGCCGATCGCGTTTGCCGGCAACGACCGCCCGGGGATCATGCTGGCCGGGGCAATGCGGGCTTACGCCAACCGGTTCGCGGTCGGCGCGGGCCGCCGTGTCGGCCTGTTCGTCAACAATGACGACGGCTGGCGCACGGCCGCGGATCTCGCCGCCAAGGGCGTATCGGTCGCTGCGGTCATCGACGTACGGGACCGCGCGCCCCAGTTCGAGGTCCCGGGCGCCCGGATCGCGATGGGCGGCCGCGTGACCGCGACCCGGGGCCGCCACGGCCTCAAGGGCGTGACGCTGGCGACCGGCGAACGGATCGCGCTGGATTGCCTAGCGGTCTCCGGCGGTTGGAGCCCGAACGTTCACCTGACCTGTCATCACGGGGGCAAGCCGGTCTGGCGCGAGCGGATCGCCGCTTTCGTGCCAGGCGGCGACCTGCCCCTGGGCATGGCCGTGGCCGGCGCGGCCGGCGGCAGCCTGACGACCGCGGCGGCGCTCGCAGAGGGGCACCGGTCGGCCGTCGAGGCGCTCGGAGAGCTCGGCATTCCACATTCGGCGGGCGATCCGCCCGGCGCGAGCGACGAGGCGGGCGACATCGCCCCCTTCTGGCACGTTCGAGAGAGCAAAGGCCGCGCGTGGCTCGACCTGCAGAACGACGTCACGGTGAAAGACGTCCAACAGTCGCATCGCGAGGGCTTCCGCTCGGTCGAGCATCTGAAGCGCTACACCACGCTCGGCATGGCGACCGACCAGGGCAGGACGGCGAACGTGCTGGGGCTCGCGATGATGGCCGAGCTGACCGGGCGCGGCATCGCCGAGACCGGGACGACCGTGTTCCGCCCGCCTTACGCGCCGGTCCCCATCGGGGCCTTCGCCGGGCGCTCGCGCGGCAGCGACTTCCGGCCGACCCGGCTGACCCCGAGCCACGATTGGGCGGAACGGCGGGGCGCCGTCTTCGTCGAGACCGGCATGTGGCTGCGTGCCCAATGGTTCCCGCTGCCCGGCGAGACAAGCTGGCGGCAGTCGGTCGACCGGGAGGTGTCCCAGACCCGCTCCTCGGTCGGCATCTGCGACGTGACGACGCTCGGCAAGATCGACATCCAGGGACGCGACGCGCAGGAATTTGTGAACCGGATCTACGCCAACGGCTTCGCCAGACTTGCGGTCGGCAAGGTGCGCTACGGCCTGATGCTGCGCGAGGACGGCTTCGCCTACGACGACGGCACGACGGCGCGGCTCGGCGAGAACCATTTCGTCATGACGACCACCACGGCGAACGCGGTCCTGGTGTTCCGCAACATGGAGTTCGCCCGCCAGTGCCTGTGGCCGGGACTCGACGTGCATCTGATCTCCGCGACCGAGCAGTGGGCGCAGTTCGCCGTCGCCGGCCCCAACTCGCGCAGGCTGCTGGAGAAGATCGTCGATCCCGAGCACGACATCTCCGACGCGGCCTTCCCCTTCATGGCCTGCGGCGAGATCGGCGTGTGCGGCGGAACGCCGGCCCGGCTGTTCCGCATCTCGTTCTCCGGCGAGCTGGCCTACGAGATCGCCGTGCCGGCACGCTACGGCGAAGCCCTGATGGAAGCGCTGATGGCGGCCGGCGAGGAGTTCGATGCGGTCGCCTACGGCACCGAGGCGCTCGGTGTGATGCGGATCGAAAAGGGACATGCGGCCGGCAACGAGCTGAACGGCCATTCCACGGCGCGCATGCTGGGGCTCGGGCGCATGGTGTCGAAGACCAAGGACTGTATCGGCAACGTGCTCTCCGAACGGCCGGAGATGAACCGCGAAAACGGGCTGGAGATGATGGGCTTCAAGCCGGTCGATCCCGGCCGGGAGCTCGCCGCCGGCGCCCATTTCCTGGCGCGGGGCGAGGCGGCGGAAGCCGCGAACGACCAGGGATGGATGACGTCGGTCGCCTATTCGCCGATGCTGCGATCGTCGATCGGCCTCGGCTTCATCAGAAACGGGAAGGCCCGCATCGGCGAGACGGTCCGGGCCTGGGACGCCGTGCGCGGCACCGATTGTCCGGTCGAGATCGTCTCGCCGCATTTCTACGATCCGGACGGGGAGCGGCTCCGTGGCTGAGACCGCGCTTACCTCCCGCTCGCCGCTCGACGGCTACGAGAGGACGATCGGCACCGTCGCCATCGCCGAGATCGCCGACCTCGCCCTGGTGTCGGCGGCGGTGCCCCAAAGCGGGGACGCCGCCTTCGCCGCGGCGCTCGCCGACGGGCTCGGCGCTGAGCGGCCGGCGACCGGTGCGTCCACCGTCGGCGACAGACACGCCGCACGAATCCTCGGCATGCAGCCGGACCAGGTGTTCATCCTGTTCGAGCCGCCCGACCCGGACCGCGCGGCAGACACCGTCAAGGCCGCCCTCGGGCCGGCCGCCTACGTGACCGATCAGTCGGATAGCTGGGCCATGCTGCGCATCGCGGGCGCCGGCCTCCGTGCCGCGCTTGAACGTATTTGTCCTCTCGATCTGGACGACGAGGCTTACCCGGCCGGCCGGGTCGCGCGCACCGCGATGGAGCATCTTGCGGTGATCGTCCTGCGCGACGGCGCGGACAGCTTCCTGTTGATGAGCCCGCGCTCCTCCGCCCGCTCTTTCCTGCATGCGGTCGAGCTGTCGGTGAAGAACCTATCGGAGTAGGCGAACGGCGCGACCGACCTTGTAGCGGGTGGGCCTATCGGCCCCTGTTGTTCTTGGCCATGAGCGCACCTCGTCGTTGGGCGGACGGGGTGGGGCAGGTCAGTGCGGCCGTCTCCCAGCCCGTCACCGCGTCCCGGGAGTCGAGCACGTCGGCGGCGGAAATTTCTGCCTCATTCTCGGCCCGACCGCCGAGGGCGCGGTCACGGCGCGGCGACGGTCTGCGTGCGCGCCGTGCGGGCGACGACGCGGCCGCGGCGGATGACGTGCAGCCGGTCCGCCTGGCGGGCGATCGCCTCGACGGGGGACCGCGCGTCGAGGATCGCGAGATCGCCGGCGCAGCCCGGCTCGGTGCCGTAATCGGTCGCGCCGAGCACGCGGGCCGCGCCCTCCGTCGCCATGGAGAACACCGCGTCGATCTCGTCGGGCTGGCCCATATGCGCCGCGTGCGCCATCAGGAGCGCGATCTCCAGCGGATCGGCGCGCCCGAACGGGTAGAACATGTCGCGCAGATTGTCCTGGCCGAAGGCGACATTGACCCCCGCTTCGCGCAGCTCCTGGACCCGCGTGATGCCGCGCCGCCGGGGATGGGGGTCGCCGCGGCCCTGCAGCATCAAATTTGTCGCCGGGTTGCAGATCACATGGATGCCCGCCGCGGCGACCGCCTCGATGACGTGGGCGGCGTAGTCGTCCGGGTATCCGGCGAGCGCGCAGGCGTGCCCCGCGGTCACCCGGCCCTGCCAGCCATTCGCCGTCGTCGCCTCGCACAGCATTTCCAGCGTGCGCGCGCCGGCATCGTCGGTCTCGTCGACATGCATGTCGATGTCGGCGTCGTGCTCCCGCGCGATATCGAAGGCGATGCGGATATGCTCCCGGCTGGCCGAGGGTCCCGCCTCGTTGAACGGCATGCCGCCGACCACGTCGGCGCCTCGTTCCATCGCCGCGCGCAGCAGGGTCTCGGTGCCCGGGTCGCCGAGAATTCCCCGCTGCGGGAAGGCCACGATCTGGAGCTCGACGAGACCCGCGAAGCGCGCGCGGACGGCCAGCATCGCCTCGAAGCCCACCAGCCCGCAGCCCGAATCGATGTCGACATGGGTGCGTATGCGAGTGACGCCGTGGGCGAGCGCGTCGCGGACGATTCGCCCGGCGCGCTCGGCGATGTCGGCGCTTGAAAAGCTCTTCTTCCGCTCGCCCAGAATCCGGATCGCCTCGTCGAGCGATCCGCTGCGGTTGGCCGGCGCGCTGCCGGCGAGAAGCGCCTTGTCGAGGTGGATATGGGGTTCGACGAAGCCCGGCACGCAGAGCCGGCCGCCCGCGTCGATCGCCTCCGCCGTCGCCGGGTCGGCGGTGCCGGCGGCGACGAAACGCCCGTCGACGATCTCCAGATCGGCCGTCGACCCGGCTCCGAGGACCCGCGCGTTGCGCACGATGAGGCTCGCCGGACCGGCTTGCTCGGTTATCGCCATCGTCCGTTCCGCAGCTATGCATTGCGCCCGGCACCGCAGCCTAGAGCCTTTGCGGTTCGGGCGGAACCGCTCCCCCGCCTGTCTCCTCTCGGGGCGAGCTGCGGCCGAACGAACGGGAGAGCTTGGCACAAGCCTCTCGAGCGCCGCCAACCTGACGGCTTGACGGGTTTGGACGGGCGGGTTGAGATCGCTCCTCCATTCCATGCGACCGGCCGGGAGGCATGCATGGCGACCTCTCCGTTCCCCGCGGGCGCCGAGGTGCCGCCGCCGGTGCCCGTGATCGCACCGGTGCCGGCCTGAACGCGACATGGCGGGACCGGACAGGCGGGACAGCTTCGATGGCATCGCCATTTTCGTCCGCGTGGCTCAGAGCACCAGCTTCACCGAGGCGGCGCGCCAGCTCGGGCTGTCGGCATCCGGCGTCAGCCGGGCCATCGCGCGGCTCGAATCCAGGCTCGGAACCCGGCTGGTCGACCGGACGACGCGGCGCCTGTCGCTGACGGCCGAGGGCAGCGCCTTTTTCGAGCGTTGCCGGTACATCCTCGCCGAGCTCGAAGCCGCCGAGGACGCTCTTGCCCAGTCGCGCAGCGTGCCCCGGGGACCGCTCCGGATCCAGGTGCCGCGCGGGTTCGGCCGGACGGTGATCGTGCCGGCGCTCACCGGGTTTCTGTCGCGCTACCCCGAAGTGACCGTCGATATGACCGTCAACGACGGCGCCATCGACCCTGGCGAAGAAGGTGTCGATGCCTCCTTCATACTCGGCGAGCCGGCGACCGGCCGCTTTGTCGCCCGCAGGATTTGCACCATCGGCTATGCCGTATGCGCGGCGCCCGCCTATCTCCAGGCCCATGGCGAGCCGGCGGAGCTCGACGATCTCGCCCGGCATCGATGCCTCAACTACCTGCGTCCGCGTTCCGGCCGCCGACGCGACTGGACACTGCGGAGCCGCGGCAAGGAAGTTTCGGTACCGGTCGCCTCGGTGCTCAACGCCAACGATATCCAGGCGGTTCATCAAGCCGCCTTGTCGGGTGCCGGGCTGGCCTATTTGATGGATTTCCTGATCGCCAGCGACGTTGCAGCCGGACGGCTGAAGATCGTCCTGCCGGACTATGTCCTCCGTGGCGTACCGGTGTTCCTGTGCTATCCGCGGAGTCCGCATCGGTCGCCGCGCCTGACTGCCTTCGTCGACTACCTCGGCGAGACGCTGGCCATCGACGCCGACTGGTCGATCGACCGGCTGCTGGGCTCGTTTATTGACTGACAATCAAAGCAGCTTCTCTCATTTGTCCCTTTGAGGCATCAATGGCGAACGTTACCATCGATCCGCATCGCAATCCGATGTTTGCACGGTGATACGGATGACGGTCGAATTCGAGCGCAAGACCACGGACCTGCTCACGGGACCGGTGACGTATTTCGTGGCCGGGGCGGGGCACGACATCGTCTATCTCCACCCGGCCGCCGGCATGCGGATTTCCGAACCGCTCTGTCGCCTGGTGCGGCGATTTCGCGTCTGGGCGCCGGTAGTCCCGGGTTTCGACGGCACCGTCCCCCACGAAACGGTCGATACGATGCCCGCGCTCGCGGGTCTGCTGGCGACGTTCATCGAGAGCGGTCCGGGCCGGGCGGTCGATGTCGTGGGCAGCTCGCTGGGCGGCTGGCTCGGCGCATGGCTCGCGGTTCGTCATCCCGATCTTGTGGAACATCTTGTGCTCGCAGCGCCCGCCGGCTTCAGGCCGGCGGATGCACCGCCGCTCAGCTTCGAGCCCGAAGTCATGCGCGCCCAGCTCTACGCCCATCCCGAACGGGTGCCGCCCGACGACAAGCCGCCGGAGATGCGAAAGGCCAATGCCGAAGCCGTCGCCCGGTACGGGCTGGGCGGCTCGCATGACGCCGCGCTCCAGGCGCGGGTGACGGAGATCGCCTGCCAGACCCTGATCCTGCACGGCACGCTCGACGTGCGGGTTCTGGCAACGGGCGTCCAGATGCTGAAGGAACGAATTCCCAATTCGCAGCTGGTCTATGTCTACGACGCCGCTCACAGCCTGGAGCTCGATCAGCCCGAGCGCGTGGGAGCGCTGATCGAGGACTTCCTGGTCAGGGGCGAAGCCTTCATCGTCAACCAAGCGCTTCCGGAAATCGCGGACACGGCGGCGGGGAGCAGAGCATGAGGTTCTCGCAAACCCACCACATGCCCTACACCGATATCGACGAGGCCGGCCTCGGCTGGCCCATTTCCAACAGCCGGTTCGAAGCGCAGCGCGCCGTCGAAATGTTCCGCACCTATATCCACGCCAAGGTGCACGCGGAAGAATGCGGATTCGACGCGATCGGCTGCAACGAACACCATATGAGTCCGTTCGGCATGATGCCGAACCCCAACCTGATCGCGGCCTCGGTGACGGAACGGACGACGAAGGCCGAAATCCAGCTCAGCGGCAATATCGTGCCGCTTACCAACCCGATCCGGGTCGCCGAAGAATACGCGATGATCGACGTGATGAGCGGCGGACGGCTGATGGCGGGCTTCATGCGCGGCATCCCGCACGAATACGTCGCCTACAACATCGCACCCGACGAGTCCTGGAGCCGCATGCGCGAGGCCGTGCAGCTGATCCTCAAGGCCTGGACCGAGCCGGAGCCGTTCGGCTGGGAGGGCGAGCACTACCGGTTCCGCGCCGTCTCGATCTGGCCCAAGCCGGTGCAGCTTCCGCACCCGCCGATCCTGATGTCGGGCGGCAGCCCGACCTCCGCCCGCTTCGCCGCCGAGCACAGGGCGATCATGGGCATCCTCCGCGTGCTCAATTTCGACCAGGCGCTGCGGCTGATCGACATCTACAAGCAAAAGGCCCGCGAGGACGGGTGGGAGCCCGGTCCCGACCGGTTCATGGTCGGCGTGCCGACGGCGGTCGCCGAGACCTTCGAGGAGGCGAAGCGGGAACTGCATGACGGAACGCAGTATTTTTTCGACGTCCTCCAGGGCGGCATAAACCGGGCCCAGCTCCTTGTCCTTCAGAAGACGCGCTTCAACGCCGACGACACCCTCGTCCGTCCCATCGACAAGGACCAGACGATGAAAGCGACCCCGGTCGAGCAGCGCATCGAGAACGGGCAGGTCCTCTGCGGCACGCCCGACATGGTGGTCGACCAGATCGAGCGGATGCACGCCGCGCTGAATCACGGGCACATGAATCTGATCGTGAAAGTCGGCAATATGTCGGACGACTTCGTCCTTCGCAGCATGCGGCTCCTCGGCGAGCACGTGTTCCCGGAGGTCAAGCGTCTCGGCAGGACGACGGAGACCGTCGCCGCCGAATAGCCAGGGCCCGGCGTTTGCCGGAGCGAAACGATGCCGAGCGTCACCGTCGTCAACCGGGAGAACCGGACTTTCGAGGTCAGGCAGGGCCGGGGGGGGGGGGGGGGGGGGGGGGGGGGGGGGGGGGGGGGGGGGGGGGG
>JAPPGP010000251.1 GCA_028821395.1 Defluviicoccus sp. | reverse complement strand
GATCGGCAAGGCGAAGGCGCTCGCCGCCGGCGGCTGGCGCGAATCCGTGCCGCGCAGGCTGACCGACGAGTGACAAGCGGCAACCCGACAGTAAGCCGCTTCTACGGTATCCGTCACCGTGCATCCGTCACCGGTGACGGTCGGCGGATGCGCTGCTAGAGTGGCGGGCGATATCGCGGTCGGCGGCGGGTTCGTGTATCGCGGTTCGTTCCTCGGGTCCCGGGCCGGTGGGGGCCGGATTCGGGATTCGGGTCCTCCGGGTTTCGCCGCTGTTACCACTGGCGCGAGCGGACGGACATTGGAATGAATCCGCTTACAGTACGCTTACACCGGCCCGATGCCGTCTTGTGTGTTCCGGGTCGATGCGATGCCACAAAGCATTGATAAACAGTCAAAAAGACCGAATGTCCACGGCGGAATCCGCATCGGCGTGGATGTGGGCGGCACTTTCACCGACTTCTACCTGATGGTCGCGGGCGGGTCCGATCGAGTCCACAAGACGCTGTCGACGCCGGACGATCCCTCCGAAGCGGTGCTGCGGGGGCTCGCGGAGCTGGCGGAGCATGAAGGCCTCGCCCTCGGAGCCCTGCTGGCCGGAACAATCCGCATCGTCCACGGCACCACGGTGACCACCAACGCCGTGGTCACCGGAAGATGGGCGAAGACCGGGCTGCTGGCGACCGCCGGCTTTCGCGACGCGCTGGCGATGCGCCGGGGCATCCGCGAGCGGCTCTACGACAACAAGTACACTTCTCCCAAACCCGTGGTCCCGCGCCGCCTCCGCGTGCCTGTAGGCGAGCGCATCGACCGGACGGGCGCCGTGCTGCAGCCGATCGCGCTCGACGACGTCGAGCGCGCGGCGGCGATTTTCGCCCGCGAAGACGTCGAGGCGGTGGCCGTGTGCTTCCTCCACGCCTACGCCAACGACGCCCACGAACGGGCCGCGTTGGAGCGGCTGCGCGAATGCCTGCCGGAGGCCCATGTCGCGGCGTCGAGCGATATCCTGCCCGAGCTGCGCTACTACGAACGGACCTCCACCACGGTGCTGGCGGCGGCGGTCGGGCCCATCTTCGGACGCTACCTCGCCCGCCTGACGGACCGCCTCGGGAAATCCGGCTTCGGCGGGCCGTTGTCGATCATGCAGTCGAATGGCGGCATCGCCACGCCCGAACGGGCGGCTGCCAACGCGGCGACCACACTGCTCTCGGGGCCTGCCGCGGCACCATCCGCCTGCCTCGCCGTGCTGGCGCCGCATGGCGAAGACAGCTTCATCGCCATCGACATGGGCGGCACCAGCTTCGAAGCCTCGCTGGTGCGGGACGGCGCGCCGGCGGTCACCCGCGGTGCCACGGTCAACCGTTTCGCCATGGCCCTCCCCGCCATGGACATCAAGACCATCGGCGCCGGCGGCGGGTCGATCGGCTGGATCGACGGCGGCGGGCTGCTCCGCATGGGACCGGCGAGCGCGGGCGCCATGCCCGGGCCCGCCTGCTACGGTTTCGGCGGAACGAAGCCTACCAGCAGCGACGCCAACCTGATCCTCGGCTATCTCTCCGCGAGGGGTTTCGCCGGCGGGCGCATGACGCTCGATGCCGACGCCGCGCGAGAGGCGATCGAGCGCGAGATCGCCCGCCCGCTCGGCGTCTGCGCGATCGCCGCCGCCGCGGGCATGTACCGCGTCATGACCGTCGGCATGGCGTCGGCCATAAGGGAGGTCTCCGTCGAACGCGGGCTGGATGCGCGCGACTTTCCGCTGGTCTGCGCTGGCGGCGCGGGCGCCATCCACGCGGCGGCGATCGCGCGCGAGCTCGGGATCGCCCGTATCGTGGTGCCGCGCATCGCCTCGGTGCTGTGCGCGGCGGGGATGCTGGCGACCGACCTGCGCCGCGATCTCGTGCGCTCCCTGCCCGGCCCCTTCGCGCCGGGAGAAACCGATTTGGAACGAGTCCGCCACGCGGCCGATGCGATGGCGGAGGAGGCGCATGCGGCGCTCTCGGCCGACAACGTCCCGCCCAACCGCCACCGGCTCGAATTCGCCCTCGACCTCCGCTACGCCGGCCAGTACCACGAGGTCGAGGTGCCCGCCGCCGACCCCGCGATGCTGACCGACATCGGGGCGATGACCGGCGCCTTCCATGAGACGCATGACCGGTTGTACGGCTACGCCCTGGAGGGGGAGGATGCGCCGGTCGAGCTGGTCAATGTCAGGCTCGCGGCGTACGGCGTCACCGACAAGTCGGCGCCGAAGCCGGTCCCCGACCGCCGGACGCCGCCGCGGGCGCGTTTCCGCGATGTCCGCCTCCCCGGAAGCGAGGGCTTCGAGGAGGTGGCGGTCCATGACGGCGAGACCCTTCCCGCCGGGTTTCGCGGCGCCGGGCCGATGATCGTCGAGACGCCGCTCACCACGGCGCTGGTGCCGCCCGGCTTCGACCTCGAGGTCGATCCCTTCGGGTCGCTGATCCTGACGGATACGCAGGCATGACCGCCGATATCGATCCCATCCTGACCGCGGTCATCCAGCGCCGGCTCAAGTCGATCACCGAGGAGATGGGGCTCACGCTGCTGAGGACCACGCGCTCGCCGATCCTCAACGAGGCGCGCGATTTCGTCACCGGGCTCTACGACGAGGCGGGCGACATGCTGGAGCAGACCGAGTACATCCCGGTGCTCGCCTTCGCGCTCCAACCGGTGTGCAAGGAGATCGTCGCCTTCTTCGGCGACGACCTGCACCCGGGGGACGTGATCCTGCACAACGACGTGTTCTCGGGCGGCAACCAGAACAACGACGTGGCGGCGTTCCGGCCGATCTTCGTCGACGGCGAGCTGGTCGCCTGGGCCGCCTGCAAGGGCCACCAGGCCGATATCGGCGGCGCTGTCGCCGGCGGCTACAACCCGGACGCCCGCGAGGTCTGGCAGGAGGCGCTGCGCATCCCGCCGCTCAAGGTGATCGAGCGCGGCAAGCGGCGCGAGGACGTCTGGCGCATGGTGTTCGCCAACATCCGCTATTCCATCGTCGAGGAGGACATCAAGGCGCAGATCGGCGGCACCGCGGTGGGCGAACGCGGCATGCTCGAGCTGATCGGCCGCTACGGGCCGGAGGCGTTCCGCGCCCACAAGGAGGCGTTGTTCGCCGCCACCGAGCGCATGGTCGCGCGCGAGATCGAGGCCATCCCGGACGGCACCTATCGCGGCGAGAGCACGGTGTTCTATGACGGGGTGACCGACGGCACCGAGATGACGATCCGCCTCGCGGCCACCGTGGAGGGCGGGCGCATCGTGTTCGACTATTCCGGCTCCTCGCCGCAGACGCCGGGCTTCGTCAACGCGCCCTACGCCGCCACGGCGTCCGCGACCATGCTCACCTTCCTGATGCTGATCGACCCCGACATCCCGCACAACGCGGGTCTGCACCGCCCGATCTCGATCGTCAACCCGGAGGGCTCGTTCCTCAACGCGGCCTTCCCGGCGGCGACCACCTTCGGCAACTCGATCACCGGGCCGACCTCGGATGCGATCATGCGCGCGCTGGCCCAAGCCCTTCCCCGCACGGTCACCGCCGGCTGGAACCGCTTCCTCGGCTTCGCGCTCACCGGCCACGACGCCGGGCGGGACCGGCGCTTCGTCGACATCCTGTTCCTCGCGCTCAAGGGCGGGTCGGGTGCGACCTGGGACGCGGACGGCTACGATCACATCGGGCTGATCAACTGCGCCGGCGGCATCCTCGCCCAGGATTACGAGATGTTCGAAGTCCAGAACCCGGTTCTGCTGGAACGTCACGAATATTTGACCGATTCCGCCGGGCCCGGCCGCTGGCGCGGCGGTCTCGGGGTCGCAACGTCAATGCGCATCGAGGGGGAGGATGTGACGGCGGTCGCCTTTGGCGACGGCATCGAGGAGGGCGCCCGCGCATTCGGCCTGTTCGGCGGCGAGAAGGGCAGCGTCAACACCAGCTCCTTTCAATTGCCGGACGGCAGCGAGAGGGTGCCCAGGTCGAAGGAGATCCTCCACGGCATCCCGCCGGGCACGATCTTCCGCCAGCGCGCCGGCGGCGGGGGCGGCTACGGCCCACCCCGCGAGCGTCCCGCCGAGCTGGTGGCCGCGGAGGTGCGGGACGGCGTGATCTCGCTGGAGGCGGCACGCGACGTCTACGGTGTCGCCGTCGACCCCGAAACCCTGGAGCTCGACCGCGAGGCGACCGCGGCGTTGAGGAAGGCATGACCTATCGCCCCCCGATCGACGACATCCTGTTCCTGCTCCACGAGGTGATCGGCGCGGACGCCATCCTCGCCCGGCCCGAATTCGCCCATGTCGACGCGGAGAGCCTCGATGCCGCCGTGCGCCAGGCCGGCCGGATCGCATCCGAGATCGTCGCGCCGGTGAACGCCGCGGCCGACCGCATCGGCGCCAGCCTGGAGAACGGCGTCGTCCTCCTGCCGCCCGGCTTCGTCGAGGCCTACGAGACGTTCTGCGCCGGCGGCTGGCCGGGACTGGCCCTACCGATGGAACACGGTGGGCAGGCGATGCCGGAGATCGCCCAGGCGGCGCTGTCGGAGATGACGAGCGGGGCCTCGCTCGCCTTCTCGATGCTGCCGGTGTGCGGTCGGGCCGCGGCCCGGGTGCTGCTCGCGCATGCCGCGCCGGAGATCCGGGCCCTCTGGGTGCCCAGGCTGGCGAGCGGCGAATGGTCGGGCACAATCGTCATGACCGAGCCGCATGCGGGCTCCGATATCGGCCAGGCGCGGACCAAGGCGGTGCCGAACCCCGACGGCAGCTATGCGCTCACCGGCACCAAGATCTTCATCTCCTTCGGCGATCACGACGCGACGCCGCAAAACGCCCATATCGTGCTCGCCCGGATCGCCGGCGCGCCGGACGGCGTGCGCGGCCTCAGCCTGTTCCTGGTGCCCCGGGTCATGTTCGGGGCGGACGGAACGCTCGGGCCGCGCAACGCCATCGCCGCCTCGCGCCTCGAGGACAAGATGGGCATCCACGGCTCGCCCACCTGCGAGATGCGGCTCGACGGCGCCGCCGGCACCCTGCTGGGCGAGCCCGGGTGCGGCATCCAGTGCATGTTCACCATGATCAACACGATGCGCCTTGAGGTCGCGCTCGAAGGCGTCGGCATCGCCGGCGCCGCTCTCGACAAGGCCGCGCGCTACGCCGCCGAACGGGTGCAGGGCGGCAGCGGCGGGGCCATGACGGCGATCGTCGAGCATGCCGACATCCGCCGTACCCTGCTCAGGATGAAGGCGCTCACCGGCGGTGCGCGCGCGCTCTGCTACGAGACCGCCGCGCTGCTGGATCGCGGCCGGCAGGACGAGGCGGGGTTCCTGCTGCCGGTCTGCAAGGCGCTGGCGAGCGAGATCGCGGTCGAGGTCGCGAGCCTCGCCATCCAGGTCCATGGCGGGCACGGCTATATCGCCGAGCACGGCGTGGAGCAGCTTATGCGCGATGCCCGCATCACGTCGATCTACGAGGGCACCAACGGCATCCAGGCGATCGACCTGTTGCTGCGCAAGATCGGCCGCGACGAGGCGAAGACCCTGGCCTCCCTCTGGGAGAGAGTGGTGGCTGATCTGGGCGACGGCGAGATCGGCGATGCGGTCGCGGCCGGGCTCGACGAGTGGCGGCGCGTCTCCGAAGTGCTGCTCGGCCGGCTGCGGGAAGACATGAACGGCGGGCTGTCGGGCGCCACCCCCTATCTCCGCCTCGCCGGCACGGTGCTGATGGGCTGGATGTGGCTGCGCATGGCGAAGGCCGCCGGGTACGACGCCTACGGCGACGAGATCCGCGCGCTGGCGCGGTTCTACGCGGCTGACATCATGGCCGAGATCGACGCCCTCGCCCGAAGGGCTCTGATGCCCGCCGGCCTGCTCTACGCCCTCGACGCGGCGGCGGTCGCCCGGGTCTGATCACCAATAGCCGATCAGCGTGCCGTGCTTGTGCGCGCCGTCGGTCCGCGCGAGAACCCGTTCCGTGGTGATGCCGGTGCGGTTCTTGCGCTGGGCGATGCGCTCGAACAGCGCGCGGTGCAGCTCGTCGCGAATGCCGGCATATCCGGGATCGCGGCCCAGATCGACGAACTCGTCGGGGTCGTTGCGGAGATCGAAGAGCAGCGGCTCAAAGCCGAGCGCGCAGACGTATTTCCAGTCGTCGGTCCGCAGCATGAACAGCCGCGCCTCGTGCACGTCGACGCCGAGCTCGACCCGGGCCTTGTAGAACGCGTAGTCGAGCTCGCTATAGGCGTGGTCGCGCAGCTCCCCCTTTCCGCCGCGCAGGCGCCACAGCGCGGACCGGCCCTCGATGACATGGGTCGGAATCTCGATGCCGCAGGCTTCGAGGAAGGTGGGGGCGAGGTCGACCGCCTCGATGAAGCCGCTGTCGACGGTGCCGCGCGCCGCGTCCGCCGCCGTGTCGGGGTCGTAGACGATCAAGGGGATCCGCACGGCCTGCTCGTGAAAGAACTCCTTCTCGCCGAGCCAGTGATCGCCCAGATAGTCGCCGTGATCGGAGGTGAAGACGATCATCGTGTCGTCCATCCGGCCGGTCTCTTCGAGATACCGGAAGACCCGGCCGAGATGGTCGTCGATCTGCTTGATCAGCCCCATATAGGCGGGGATCACGGCCGCGCGCACTTCCTCGCGCGCGAACTCCCTGGACGCGTTGTGGTTCATCAGCGCGCCGTAGACCGGGTGCGGGTCGTCGCGCTCGCGGGTCTCGCGGACCGCGGCGAGCATGTGGTTGTGGCCGTACATCGCGTGATACGGCGCGGGCGCGATATAGGGCCAGTGCGGCTTGATGTAGGAGAGGTGGAGGCACCAGGGCGCGTCGCCCTGCTCGGCGAGGAATTGCAGCGCGCGGTCGGTCATGTAGGCGGTCTCGGAATGCTCCTCGGCCACCCGGGCGGCGAGCGGCGCGTTGCGCATGTACCAGCCCTCGCGCAACTCGCCGTCCGGCCCCTCGCCCGAATTGGCGTAGTCGTTCCACGGGTTGGGGCCTTCATAGCCCTGCGCGCGGAGATAGCGGTTGTAGGGGAGATCGGGGTCGGCCTTGGGGTGCGGGTGCTCGCCGTCGTCCCGCTCGTAGGGCTCGAAGCCGCATTCCGAGACGAGGAGCCCGGCTTCCGTGTCGACCGAGAGCCCGACCCGTTCCATCCCCGCAAGGTCGGGCATCATGTGGGACTTGCCGACCAGCGCGGTGCGCATCCCGTGCGGGCGAAGGTAGTCGCCGAGCGTGAGCTCGCCGACCGGCAGCGGCACGAAGTTCCACGTCGCGCCGTGGCTGAACGCGGTGCGGCCGGTATAGAAGGACATGCGCGACGGACCGCAGACCGGCGCCTGCACATAGGCGCGGTCGAACCGCACCCCTTGGCGGGCGAGGCCGTCGAGGTTGGGCGTCTCCAGATAGGGATGGCCGTAGCAAGACAGGTAGTCCGCCCGAAGCTGGTCGGCCATGATGAACAGGATGTTGCGAACCTTGCCCATGTCATCCCCCCGGAGGCTCGAATTTCACAGAAGGCCCTTGCCGCGGGCCTCCACATAACGCTCGTAGACCGGCCCCTTCATGCCTTGCCGAGCGGTGGCGCCTTGCGAAGCTCGCCGAGCGCCGCCCTGAAGGCGCGGTCGATGGGCATGGGCAAGGCGGGCATCTCCTCGCCCCGGTCGTTGCCCAGCCGCTCGGCAAACAGGCCGCGCGCGCGGAAATGCGGATCGGCCAGCGCCTCTTCCAGCGAGCGCACGATCGAACAGCAGCAATCGACCCCGCGTATCCGCTCCTCCCAGTAGGACGCCGGCCGGGCGGCGACCAGCGCCGCGACCGCCGCCGCCGTCCCCTCCGGGTCGCGGGTATCGTCGCGCCATTCTTCCGCAAGCCCGACCGCCCCGGCGAAGGCCTCCCAGAACTGCTGCTCCAGCGGCGCTGCGGCCAGAACCCTTCCGTCCGAGGTCGGGTAGAGCCGGTAGCGCGGCGAACCGCCGGTCACCAGGTCGCCGCCGTTCTTCGGCCAGAGCCCCGCGGCCTGGGCGTTGCCGATCGCCCAGAACATGAAGGGGAACAAATTGTCGGCCATCGCGACGTCGAGCGTGGCCCCCTCTCCGGTGGCGTCCCGCTGCCTGAGCGCGAGCAGGATGTTGAGCACCGCGGGGTAGGCGCCGGCGGCGATATCGGCCATCAGCACCGGCGGCACCACGGGGCGGTCCCCGGGACCCATAGAGAGCGAGAGCACCCCGGTCTCGCCGATATAGTTGAGGTCGTGGGCGGCGATGTCCCGCCTGGCCCCGGTCTGGCCGAACCCGGTGATCGAGCAGTAGACGATGCGCGGGTTGAGTTCCCGCACCGTCCCGGCGTCGAGCCCGAGGCGGGCCATCACGCCGGGGCGGAACTGCTCGACCAGCACGTCGGCCCTCTCCAGCAGCGGGCGGAGCCGCGCCCGGTCGGACTCCCGCTTGAGGTCGAGCACCAGCGATTTCTTGCCGCGGTTCAGCATCGCGAAGTTGACGCTCTCCGCGCCCCATCTGGGGACGTAGCGGCGCATCTCCTCGCCGCCCGGGCGTTCGACCTTGATCACCTCGGCGCCCGCCTCGGCGAGCATCAGCGTCGCCAGCGGGCCCGGCAGAAGGGTGGAGAAATCGAGCACCAGGAGCCCGTCGAGCGGCGCGCTCATCTTTCCTCCGACCGCGCGGCGGCAACGCTTGCGGCGCGCGCCGGCGCATCGCCCGGCTGGCCGCTCGCGGCGAACAGCGCCGTGCAGACCGCGTGGTGCCAGGCGAGCCCGCCGCGTAGCGCGCGTTCGACCGGGCCGTCGGGATAGCCGAGGCCGAGCCGGCAGGCGAGGTCCATGTCTTCCGCCTTCGCCAGCCCGTCGTCGAGCAGGCGGAGCGCCGCGTTGTACTTTGGCCGCACCAGGCGGTCGACGATGCGCCCCACCCGGTCGGCGGAAACCACGACCGTGAGCCCGGCTTCCTCGAACACCGCGCGCGCCGCCGCCAGCGCCCGGTTGTCCGTGTTGGGTTGGCGCACCAGCTCGACGAGCCCCGACGGCGGGTCGTCGCCGTTGCGATAGCGCGCGAAGCCGAGAACGTTCGAGCCCTCCTCTCCCGCCGCCTCGCCGGTGTGGACGCCGAGGCACTCGGTGCCGAGCTCGACCAGGATCGCGGTCTTCGTCGGGTCGGGCTCGAAGCGCGCGCCGAGAAGGACGACCGCCTCGGCATCGGGCGCTGCGGCGGCGAGGAACGGATCGCCGTCGGGGAAGGAGCGGCTCTCGCCGTTCCGGCGTATCTCATAGGCCATGGTCATGCCCCGAACATCCGGCTGTCATCGTAGTCGTGGAAGCCGCGGCCGGACTTTCGGCCGAGCCGCCCCGCCGCGACCATCCGGCGCAAGAGCGGCGGCGCCGCGGCGCGGGGGTCGAGGGTCACGGGGTAGAACGCCTCGGACAGCAGGATCTGGGTGTCGAGCCCGATCAGGTCGATCAGCTCCAGCGGACCCATCCTGTAGCCGAGCGCCGCCTTGATCGCGGTGTCGATGTCGGCGGGGCTGGCGACGCCCGCCTCGACGGCGCGGATCGCATCGTTGTTGAACGGGACCAGCAGCGCGTTGAGGATGAAGCCCGGGCGGTCCTCTGTGCGCACCGGGGTCTGCCCCGCCGCCTCGGTCCACGCCCAGGCGGCCTCGAAGGCCTCGTCCGAGGTGTTCAGCCCGGGCGACATCTCGATCAGCTTCATGAGCTGGGCGGGCAAGCAGAAATGCATGCCGACCACGCGGTCCTCGCGCCCGCAGCCGGACGCGATCTGGGTGATCGAGAGCGTCGACGTGTTGGACGCGAAGATCGTCCCGTCCTTGCAGACCGGATCCAGGGCACGGAACAGCGCCTGCTTCGTGGGCAGGTCCTCGAACACGGCCTCGATGACGAGGTCGCAGTCGCCCAGCCCTTCGAGCTCTGTAACCGGTGCGAGGCGGTCGAGCGCCGCCTCCCGTTCCGCCTCCGTCATGCGGCCGCGCTCCACCGAGCGGGCGAAGAAGGAGGCGATCTGGGTCGCGGCGCGCGCGAGCCCCGCCTGGTCGACGTCGTAGCAGACGGTGTCGAACCCGGCGCGCGCCGAGACGATGGCGATCCCCGCCCCCATCGTCCCCGCGGCGCCGCACACGCCGACCTTGCGGATCGCGCTCATCGGCGGGCGAAGCTCCGGCCGACGAACTGACGGTGGACCTGGTTTGTGCCCTCCCAGATCTGGGTGATCTTGGCATCGCGCATCAGCCGTTCCACGCGGAAGTCCTTGCAATACCCGTAGCCGCCATGCATCTGCACGGCCTCGGTGGTCATCCGCATCGCGAGGTCGGAGGCGCGGAGCTTGGCGATCGATGCCTCGACGCCGTAATCCCCGGCGCCGCCGTCCACCAGCCGGCCGACATGGTCGATCCATGCCTTGACCAGGGCGAGCTCGGCGGCGAGGTCGGCGAGCATGAACTGGTTGCCCTGGAAATCGACGATGCGCCGCCCCGACTGCCGGCGGTCGTTCATGAAGGCGACCATGTCCTTGAACGCGGCATCGGCGATGCCGAGCGCGTGGCATGCGATGCTCGGCCGCGACTTGTTGAGCGAGAGCAGAAGCAGCGACAGCCCCTCCCCCGGCTCGCCCACCAGATTGGCCCGCGGCACCCGGCAGTCGTCGAACGAGAGCACCGCGGTCGACGAGGCGCGGATCCCCATCTTGTCCTCGGTCCGCTCGACGCTGAACCCGGGCGCTCCCTTCTCCAGCACCAGGGCGGTGATCGCGCCCCGGTCGTCGTCGATCTCCGACCACTTGCCGAACAGGAGGATCAGATCGGCCACGTCGCCCGAGGTGATGAAGATCTTGCCGCCGTCGATCGCCACCTCGTCGCCGTCCGGGGCGAAGCGGGTCTTCATCCCCGTCGCGTCGGAGCCCGCGTCGGGCTCGGTGATCGCGAGCGCGCAGATCGCGCCTTCGGCCACGCGCGGCATGATCCGGGACTTGAGCTCTTCGGAGCCGAAATCGATCACCGGTCCCATGGCGTGGAAACAGGTGCCGTAGACGATCCCGGTCGCCGCGCAGGCCTCCGAGATCAGCTTCATGCATTCGAGATAGACGCGGTACGACATCGGCGCGCCGCCATAGGCGGCGGGAACGAAGATCGCGTTGAGCCCGAGCGCCCGGATCGCCTCGACATTCTCCCACGGGAACGCGGCCTCGCGGTCGAAGCGCTCGGCGTTGGGCGCGATCGCCTCGTCGGCGAGGCGGGAGACCTGGCGGAGGAGGATGCGCTCCTCCTCCGACCAGCCGCGCGCATCGTCGAACCGGTCGAACACCCGCATCAGTGGTTCACCCCGTGCCCGCCGTCGAGATAAATGGTCTCGCCGGTTAGATACGGCATCCGCATCGCGAACAGCGCGGCCACCAGGCTCCCCACCTCCTCCGGCGTGCCGGTGCGGCCGGCCGGGATGCGCCGTTCGAGCCAGCGCTTCACGGAATCCCGCTGCATGAACTCGCGGTTGAAATCGGTCTCGATATAGCCCGGCGCGACATTGACCACCGAGATGCCGTCCTCCGCCCATTCGACGGCGAGGCAGCGCGTGATCGCGCCGACCGCGGCCTTGGACGCGCAATAGGCGACGTGCTCCCTCACGCCGAGCTTGTCGAACACCGAGCCCATGTTGACGATCAGCCCGCCGCCGCTGCGCTTCAAGAGCGCGTGCGCCTCGCGCGAGGCGACCACCACGGCGGTCGCGTTCAGCGTCATCACCCGTTCGTAATCGGCGACCGCGATCTCGGCGCTCACCGACTGGCCGTGCGCGCCGGCATTGTTGACCAGCCCGACCACGGGCTCCGGTTCGGAGCCGAGCCCAGCGAACGCCGCCTTGACCGCCGCCTCGTCGGTCATGTCGCAGACCATGCCCCGCCCGACCGGGCTGACGCCGGTCCTGGACAAGCCGATGACCTCGTATCCGGCCGCATCCAGCGCCGTCGCGGTCGCGGCGCCGAGCCCCTTGCTCGCGCCGGTGACGATGACGCGGCCCTCAGCCATCGCTGAAGCCGGGCTTCCGCTTTTCCTCGAACGCCGCCATCCCCTCGTCCGCGTCTTCGGTGCGGTAGGCGAGCGTCGACAGATCCGCCTCGATCTTCAGCCCCTCGCCGATCGGGTTGTCGAGGGAACGCTGCACCGCCTCGCGGGCGTAGCGCAGGATGGGCAGGCTGTAGCCGGTGAACTGGCGCGCGAACGCAAGCCCGGCCTCGATCAGATCGCCCTCGGCGACGCGGTTGACCAGGCCGATGCGTTCGGCCTCGGCGGCGTCGACGGTGCGCCCGGTCAGGATCATGTCGAGCGCGCGCGACTCGCCGATCAGCCGCGGCAGGCGCTGGGTGCCGCCATAGCCCGGGATCAGCCCGAGCTTCACCTCCGGCATGCCCATCTTCGCGCCCGGCCCGGCGATGCGGAAGGTCGAGGCCAGCGCGATCTCCAGCCCGCCGCCGAAGGCATAGCCGTTGATCAGCGCGACCGACGGGATCGGCAATGTGTCGAGTCTCGCCAGCGTTCGTTGCCCAAGCTCGGTGGCGGTCTTCTCCTCGTGGACCGTGCGGTGGCGCAGCTCCTTGATGTCGGCGCCGGCGCAGAACGCGCGATCGCCGGCACCGGTGATCAACAGCACCCGGGCATCGCCTGACGCCGCCTCCTCGAACGCCTCGCCGAGCTCGCGGATGATGGAAAACGAGAGCGCGTTGAGGGACTCGGGGCGGTTCAGCGTAATCAGCGCCGATTCTTCCCTCCGCGTCAGCTCGACGGTCATTGCGCGGCCTCCGCCTTCGGATCGAAGCGCACCGGGTCCGGCCGGATGGCGCCGTTCCTCGCCATCTCCACGAGCTCGCGCTTGAGGATCTTGCCGCTCGCGGTCAGGGGAAAGGCGTCCATCCGGATGAAATACTCCGGCATGTCATAGCGCGACAGCCCCTCGGCATGAAGATGCGAGAGCAGCGAATCCGCCTGGATGCCGCCGATCACCGCGATGCAGCCCTTCTCGCCCAGCCGCTCGTCGGGGACCGGGAACACGGCCACCCGCTCGACCTCGTCGTGGCGCACCGCCAGCGCCTCGATCTCGGACGGGTAGATGTTGTGCCCGCCCCGGATGATCAGGTCCTTGAGCCGGCCGTCGATCGACAGGTTGCCGTCGCCGTCGAGTGAGCCGAGATCGCCGGAGAGGAACCACCCGGAGGCGTTGAAGCTCTCCTCGGTCGCCTCCTGGTTGGCGAAATAGCCCAGCATCAGCGCGCCGCCGCGCCCGGCGATCTGCCCGCTGACCCCGGTTCCGACCGGCTTGTCGGGGTTCGCCATGTCGAAGATCGCGACCTCGTAGGCCTTCCCGCCGCGCCCGCAGGTGCGGGTGACGGTCTCGGCGTCGTCGCCGGGATGGGTGAAGTGGTGCGAGGAGTTCTCGGTCATGCCGTAGATGTTCTGCGGCGCGATGCCCTGGGCGACGAAGGCCTCGCAGACCACGGGCGGGATCGGCGCGCCCGCCATGTAGAAGATCTCGACCGCCCCGATCCGCGCGAGCCCCCGCGCCCGCTGCTCGGCGAGCACGTCCATCGCGTGCGTCGGCACGCCCATCACGTAGGTCGCGCCGGTCTCGGCGATCCAGTCGATCTTGTCGACGCCCGCCGGGCGGTCGTCGGCGATGAATTCGCAGCCCGCGAGCACCCACTGCGCCGCGCCGACCCAGGCGATGTGGTGCGAGAGCGGGCTGAGGGAGAGCAGCCTGGTGTCCGGGCCGATGCGCCAGATGTCGACCATGTCGCGCGCATTGGCGAACAGGGTGTTGTCCGAATGCATGACGCATTTCGGCATCCCCGTGGTGCCGGAGGTGAAGGCGAGATAGGCGACCTTGTCGGGATCGGCGACCGGCTCGCCGCGCGGCCGTGCGCCGGGACCGGCGACGCGCCCCTCCGGCTCGACCGCCTTCAGGTGATCGATGCCCTCGAGCAGCGCTGCGAGCCCGCCTTCCGCGCGGTCGGCGCCCCAGCCGGGCTCGCTGAAGAACGCCGCCGATTTGAGCCGCTTGAGCAGCGTCACGACCTCGGCGCAGGTATGGGTGCGGTGCAGCGTCGGGTTGCAGGCATAGCCCTGGCGCGAGCAGGCGAGCAGCAGGATCACCGTCTCCATCGCATTGCCGCGCCAGATGGAGACCCGGTCCCCCTCGACCAGACCGCGCGCTTCGAGGTCGGCCGCCACCCCGTCGACCCAGCGCTTGACCGCGCGCCAGCTCAGCCGACGCGTGGCGTCGCGGAGCGCTGGCGCATCGCCGTTCTCCGCGGCGTGCCGTTCCAGCAGGCCGTAGAACGTGTCCCCGCGCCACACCCCCGTGTCGTAGTAACGCTCGGCCGCGCGCGGCGTATGCAGTGTCAGGAAGGCGCGCATCCGCCGATCTAGTGTCCGAAGCGGTCGGGGTCGGGCGAACGGCGTTCGCGGAAGGCGCCGCCGAGCTCCTTCGACTCCTCGCTGTCGAGATAGCCCGGGAGCAGCAAATCGTGGGCCATGCGGGCGAGGCCGGAGACGCCGCCGTGGCGGGCGTTGAACGCGCCCTTGATCGAGGCGAGCGCGAACGAGCCGCGCTCGGCCACCTCGAGGGCGTAATCCCTTGTCCGCTCGGCGAGCTCGGCGTCCGGCACCACGCGGTTGATCAGCCCCATCTCGAGCGCCTCGGCCGCGCCGATCCGGCGGTTGGTGTACCAGATCTCCTTGGCCCGCTTCTTGCCGACGAGGTCCTCCAGATACCAGGTGCCGTAGCCGGCATCGAACGAGCCCATCATCGGCCCGACCTGGCGGAACACCGCGCTCTCCTTGGCGATCGTCAGGTCGCAGACCATCTGCAGCACGTTGCCGCCGCCGACCGCGTAGCCGTTGACGCTCGCGATCACGGGCTTCTGCAGCTTGTCGATCGCCTCGTACATTTCGAGCGTCGGCAGCATGCCGGCATAGAGCCGCGTCGGCTCGGCGCCGTCCTTGCGCCCGCCGATGCAGAAGAAGCGGTCTCCCGCGCCGGTCAGCACGACCACCCTCGTGCGGGTCTCGCGGCGGATCGCGTTGATGCAATCGCGGACCTCGTGACAGGTCTCGATGGTGAACATGTTCCCGTCGTCGGGACGGTTGAGGGTGACGGTCCCGATCGGGCCGTCCTCTTCATAGAGGATCGTCCGGTAGCTCACGCTGGCGCCTCGTCCTTCGTGGGGCGCGCATGTTTACGCGAAAGCCCGGCGATGTCACGACCCCCGCCCGGGCGGGACGATGTGCTGGGCGAGGCGCCTGCCGGTGGCGACGAGCTCCGGCACGACGAAGGACGCACCGGCACGGACCAGCTCGGCGGCATGCGCGTCGTTGGTCGCGCGGGCGAGTACCGGAAGATCGGGCAGCATGCCACGAAGGATTCCGACCAGCCGGGTCGCGGCCTCCGAGTCGCTCAGTGCGACGACCACGGTGCGCGCGGTCGGAAGATGCAGCCGTTCCAGGATCTCCGGCCGGCTCGCATCGCCGAAATAGACCCGTTCGCCCTGCGCGCGGGCGGTGGAAACGACCATCGGATCGCGGTCGAGCGCGATGAAGGATATGCCCTTGTCCGAGAGCTCGCGCGCCACCGTGCGGCCCACCCGGCCGTAGCCCGCGATCACCACGTGATCGATCGGCCTGACCTCGCCTTCGTCGATCTCCTCGACGCGGGCCGAGCTTCTCACCGCGGTCCAGTGCATCAGCCGGGCGCTCGCCCAAGCCAGGAATGGCGTCGCCATCATCGAGAGCGCCACCGCGATGATGAGCGCCTGCCCGAGTCCCTCCTCGATCAGCCCGCCGAGCATGGCGGCGCTGAAGACGACGAAGCCGAACTCGCCGCCCTGCGCCAGCAGCAACCCGAGCGGCAGCGCGTAGAGCCCCGGCAGGCGGAACAGCAGCACCAGGGGAGCCAGCACCAGCGTCTTGAGCGCAATCAGCCCGGCGGCGATCCCGAGCACCAGGGGAAACTGCGCGTAGGCCAGGTCGAGATTGGTCTGCATGCCGATCGACATGAAGAACAGCCCGAGCAACAAGGCGCGGAACGGCCGGATCTCGGCCGAGACCTGGTGGCGGTACTCGGTCTCGGCCAGCACCATGCCGGCAAGCAGCCCGCCGATGGCGAGCGAGAGCCCGGCATATTCGGTGAAGGCGGCGACTCCGAGGACGACCAGCAGGCTCGCCGCCGCGAAGATCTCGTCGCTCTTCTCCGCCGCGACCACGGCGAACAGCGGCCGCAGGACGAAACGTCCCAGCACGACGATCGCCACCAGCGCGACCGCGGCCTCCAGCCCGGCGAGCCCGAGCGAGGCGGCAAGCCCGCCTTCCCGGTTGGTGAGCACCAGGGTCATCACCAGTATGGGCGCCACGGCGAGGTCCTGCATCAGCAGCACCGTGAACGCGGCGCGGCCGAAGCGGGTCGCGATCTGGCGCCTGTCCAGCAGGATCTGGATGACGAACACGGTGGACGACAGAGCGAGGGCCGCGCCGATCACGATGGCCGCATCCAGCGAGACCCCGCAGGCGACGGCGATGCCGGCAATCGCCGCGCCGGTGACCAGGATCTGCGCCAGGCCGAGGCCGAACAGCGACGGCGAGAGAACCTTGATCCGCTCGAGCGGCAGCTCGAGCCCGATGGTGAACAGCAGGAACACCACGCCGAACTCGGCGAAGGAGCGAATGGTCTCGATGTCGGCGACGAAGCCGAGCCCGAACGGGCCGATGATGATGCCGGCGACGAGATAGCCGAGCACGGGGGAGAGCCGCAGACGCCGGAGCGCGAACAGAGCCGCGACGGATGCGGCCAGGATGACGATCACATCGGCGAGGTCGATGTGCGGCATTCGAGGTCTCCAGCGCGCGGTGCGTCCCTAGAGTAGCGCCGATCCCGGCGAATCGCGCCGTGCGCGTTCGCCCGGCCGGTCCGATTGCTGTAGTCTCGGGCCTCCCGCGTTCACACCTCCCGGCCCCATGCTCGTCCGAACGATCCGAGAGAACCCTTACGGATGGCTTGTCGTCGGCGTCCTGTTCCTGGTTCTCAGCCTGGTCATGGGGGCGCGCTCCTCGCTCGGGCTGCTGATTCCGGAGTGGGAGAAGGAGTTCGCCTGGGACCGGACGTTCATCTCGACCGGCGGCTCGGTGATGCTCACGGTGATGGCGGTCGGATCGCCCATCGCCGGCATGGCGCTCGACCGCTATGGCGGCCGCACGATCTACGTGTTCGCCATCCTGCTGACCGCTGTCGGCGTCTGTCTGACGGCCGGGATGTGGCAGGGCTGGCACTTCATCGCGGCGTTCGGGCTGATCGCCGGGATCGGCTTCTCGGCGATCTCGGCGCCGCTGATCGGCACCACGGTGGCGCTCTATTTCGACGCGCGGCGCGGGCTCGCGACGGGCGTGGCCACTTCGGGGGCGACCGGCGGCCAGCTCGTTCTGATGCCGCTGCTCGCCGTCGGCCTCGCCGGCATCGGCTGGCGCGCCAGCTTCCTCGTCATGGGGGTCCTGCTGGTCGCGATCGCCCTGCTCACCTGGGTGCTGATCCGCCGCGAGGCGCCGGCGCGCCGCATGCGCGGCTTCCAGGCGGAGGCCGGCGACACGGTCTGGACGCAGCTCGGCTACCTGATGCGCGACCGCACCTTCTGGCTGCTCGGCATCGGCTACATCGTGTGCGGCTTCACCACCATCGGCGCGATCAGGATCCACTTCCTGCCCTACGCGGCGGCCTGCGGATTTCCGGTTCTCGAAAGCGCGTCCGCGTTCGGCGTTCTGATGACGACCTCGGCGGCGGGGATCATCGGCTTCGGCGCGGCGGCCGACCGGTTCCACCGTCCCGCGCTGCTCGCCTCGATCTACTTCCTGCGCGCGCTCTGCTTCATCCTGCTGATGTTCATCCCGGGCGATTCGGTGCTGCTGTTCACCTTCGCGGCGCTGTTCGGGCTGTTCGACTTCGCGACCTTCCCGGTGGTCGCCAATATCGTCGCCACGCATATGGGGCTCAGGATCATGGGTCTGACCATGGGGCTCCTGTTCTCGCTGCACTCGGTCGGCGGCGCGCTCGGCTCGTTCGCCGGCGGCTGGCTGTTCGACTTGTTCGCCCAGTACGACTGGATGTGGATCGCCTCCTTCGGGCTCGCGCTGCTGGCCGCCTTCCTGTCGATGCTGGTGCACGAGCCGCACCGGACCGGCTTCGTCCGGGTGCCGGCGCCTGCCTGACGCCATGGTAGGGGACCGATGACCGTCATCCAGGGCCTGCTCGGACTCGCCGCCCTCGTCGGGCTGGCCTGGCTGGTCAGCGAGAACCGGGCGCGGCCTCCGTGGCGGACGGTCCTCGTCGGCATCGCGATCCAGTTCGCGCTGGCGCTGATTTTGCTCGAATGGGAGGTGGGCTGGCAGATCCTGCTCGCGCTCAACGGCGTCGTGGAGGCGCTGCAGGCGGCGACCCGCGCCGGCACCTCCTTCGTGTTCGGCTATCTCGGAGGCGGGGCGCTGCCCTTCGAGGAGAAGTCGCCCGGCGGCGCCTTCGTCTTCGCCTTCCAGGCCCTGCCGCTGGTGCTGGTGGTGAGCGCGCTGTCCGCGCTGCTCTATCGCTGGCGGGTGCTGCCGGCGGTGGTCGGCGCCTTCGCCTGGGCGCTCGCGCGCCTGCTCCGGCTCGGCGGCGCGGCGAGCTTCTCGACCGCCGCCAACATATTCATCGGCATGGTGGAATCGCCGCTGCTGATCCGCCCCTATCTCGCCGCCCTCAGCCGCAGCGAGCTGTTCGTGGTGATGACCGCCGGGATGGCGACGATCGCCGGCACGGTCATGGTGCTCTACGCAACCGCGCTCGCCGACGTGATCGCCAACCCGGTCGGCCACCTGCTGACCGCCTCGCTCCTGAGCGCGCCGGCCGCGGTTCTGATCGCCCGGGTGATGGTGCCGGAGGACGCCGGGACCGTGGGCGGGACGGTGATCCCCGAACGGCTCTACGAATCGAGCGTGGATGCGCTCACCCGCGGCACGCTGGACGGGCTCACCCTGCTGCTCAACATCGTCGCCAGCCTGATCGTGGTCGTCGCGCTGGTATATCTGGCGAACCTGCTCCTCGGGCTCCTGCCCGACCTCGCCGGCGCGCCGATCACCCTGGAGCGGCTGCTGGGCTACGCGATGGCGCCGGTCGCCTGGCTGATGGGAATCCCGTGGAGCGAAGCCGTCGCCGCCGGCTCGCTGCTCGGCATCAAGGTGGTGCTCAACGAGCTGATCGCCTATTTCACCCTGGCCGGGCTGCCCGAGGGCACGCTCGGCGAGCGCAGCCGGCTGATCATGACCTACGCGCTCTGCGGCTTCGCCAATTTCGCGAGCCTCGGCATCCTGATCGCCGGGCTCGGGGCGATGATGCCAGAGCGCCGCACGGAGATCCTGGGCCTCGGCCTCAAGTCGATCGTCGCCGGCACTCTGGCCGCCTGCATGACCGGCACCGTGATCGGCCTCTTAACGCTCTGACAGATAGCGCCGGTCCAGATGCGCCTTGAAGGCGTCGGTGCCGAGCGGTGCGCCGGTCGCCTCTTGAAGCAGCTCGTCGGTGCTCGCCGGCAGCGACGCCTTGCAATGGACGTTTTCCGCCAGCCAGCCGAACAACGGCGCGAAATCGCCCCCGGAGATCGCCTGCGGGATCCCGGGGCATGCTTCGAGGGCGGCGGCGAAGAGCTGCGCGGCGGCCAGCGCCCCCAGAGCGTAGGTCGGGAAATAGCCCCAGCTCCCGCTGTACCAGTGGATGTCCTGGAGGCAGCCGAGAGCATCGTCGGGCGGGCGGATGCCGAGCAGCGAATCGAGCCCGTCGGCCCAGGCATCCGGCAGGTCGTCGAGCGAAAGCTCGCCGCCGATGAGCCGCCGTTCCAGCCGGTAGCGCAGGATCACATGCGCCGGGTAGGTCACCTCGTCGGCGTCGACCCGGATCAGGCTGCGGGCGACCCGGCGGTAATGGCGGCGCAAATTGGCGGGCGACCATGCCGGTCCTTCCCCGGCGAAGGTCTCGCGCAGCAGCGGCGCGAGAAAGCCGATGAACTCGGCCGAGCGGCAGGCCTGCATCTCGACGATCAGCGACTGGCTCTCATGCACCGCCATGCCGCGCGCCGAGCCGGCCGGCTGACGGCGCCAGCCGCGCGGCAGCCCCTTGTTGTAGAGCGCGTGCCCGGTCTCGTGCAGGACAGCCATGACGCTCTGGGTGAAGTCCGCCGTGTCGTAGCGCGTCGTCACCCGGACGTCGTCGTGTACGCCGCTGCAGAACGGGTGCAGGCTGACATCGAGGCGCCCGCCGTCGAAGTCGAAGCCGAGCTGTCTCATCAGCCGCACGCCGAGCGCGTGCTGCACCTCGACCGCGAACGGCCCCTCCATCGGCAAGGGCGGCGCCTCGCGCGACTGCGCCTCCAGCACGCGGTCGAGAAATCCCGGCAGGAAGGCAGCGAGGTCGGCGAACAGCGCATCGATCCTCCCGGTCCGCGCGCCCGGCTCGTACACGTCCATCAGCGCGTCGTAGACCGGGCAGCCGAGCGCCGCGCCCCGCGCCTGCCCGGCCTCGCGAATCAGGTCGAGCACCGTCTGCAGAAAAGGTTTGACGGCGGCGTAGTCGGCCCTGGGCCTGGCCTCGCGCCAGACCATCTCGCATTCGCTGTCGGCGCTCTCCATCGCCGCGATCAGGCCGGCGTCGAGCGCCGTCGCGTGCAGCCATCTGCGGCGCATCTCGCGCAGATTGGCGGCGCGCCACGGGTCGCCCGCCACCTCTTCCGCCGCTCCGTCGAGCAGGTCCGGCACCGCCGGGTCGGTGATCTTCTCGTGCTCGACCAGGCGCAGCGCGGCAAGCTGTTCGGCGCGCGCCGGCGCGCCCTTGCGCGGCATGTTGACCGAGCGGTCCCAGGCCAGCATGCGTGCCGCCTCCCGCAACGCGCCGATCTGCGCGAAGCGTTCTTCCAGCGCCTCGTAGCTGCTAGCCCCGGCCATCGTCCTCCTCGCGCCGCCAGTGAAACAGGAGGTAAATCGCCGCCAGCACCAGCGCGAGCCCGTACCAGGTGAGCGCGTATTCGAGATGGCGGTTGGGGATGTCGACGCCGATCCTGCGCCCGGCCGGGAAGCCGCCCGGGTTGGGCGTCGCATCGGCGACCAGGAACACCTCCCGCACCCCGGGGAGGGAGGCGACCGCGCCCATCTGTCCCGGCTCGACGAAGTACCAGACCCCCTTCTCCGGGTCGTTGTCGGGGACCCAGCGGCTGCTCTTTCCCGGCCGGCGAAGCACCCCCGTCACCGTCGCCTCGCCGGCGATTCCGCCCTTCCGCCGGGTCCGGGGATCGGCGCGGTCGAGCGGGACCCAGCCCCGGTTGACGAGGATGTGGTCGCCGTCCCCCAGACGGAGCGGGGTCACGACGTCGAACCCCGCCCGGCCCTTGCGCATCCGGCTGACGATGAGGAACTCGCGCGCGTGCAGGAACCGGCCTGTCGCCCGGGCGCGGCGGAAGGCGACATCGGCGCCGTCCCGTGTGTGCTCACCGATGGCGACCGGCTCCGCCGCGAGCTGTGCCTCCCGGTAGGCGATCACCCCCTCCTTCCATTGCAGCCGGTGAAGCTGCCATGTCCCGAGCCCGACGAGGATCGCGAACGCCATCCCGGCCGCGACGGTGGCCCAAAGCGTCGGGCGGAAGCGGCGGCGCGCCCGGTCACGCCCCGCCGTCGTATTCATGCCGCAAATTCCTGTAGTGGAGCGCGATCAGCAGCCCCTTGGCCGGGCGCAGCAGCGCGATCGCGAGAACGACGATGACGGGCGGCCAGACCGCCATATGGACCCAGATGGGCGGCGCGGCCAGGGTCTCGAGAAAGAACGCCAGCGCGACCGTGATCGCGCCGAGGATCAGGATCACGAAGACCGCCGGCCCGTCGCCCGAATCGTGCGGGCCGAGATCGAGCCCGCAGACGCTGCATTTCTCCGCCACCGCGAGCAGCCCGGCATAGAGCGGGCCGGTGCCGCAGCGCGGACAGCGGCAGCCGAGCCCGGTGGCGAGTGGCGACCGCGGCGGCCAGGCGCCGGGCCGGGTCATTCGCGTCTAGCCCGCATTTCTCATCCCTGTCACGGCCTGCGTCGCGCGCAGGCGTTCGTCCCGCCAGGAGCGGGCCGAAAAGCGTAGCCATGCCTACGGTTGAGGCCCGCGACGCCGCGGGCGGACGCCTGCGCGCGACCCTTCGGGGGGGGGGG
>JAPPGP010000247.1 GCA_028821395.1 Defluviicoccus sp. | reverse complement strand
GCCTGCTCGGCAAGTGCCTGCCCGACACCAGGCTGCCGCTCTGCGAGATCGCCGAAGGCTCCAAGCGCAGGGTCGAGGACGCGATGCGCTCCGCCGGGCTCCTCAATTGACGGCATGGCGCGGGGGACCACCCGGGTCGCGGCGGACAACCGCAAGGCACGGCGCAACTATTCGATAGAATCCTCTCTCGAAGCCGGGATCCAGCTGACCGGCAGCGAGGTGAAGTCGCTGCGCGCCGGGCGGGCGAACATCTCCGAAGCCTATGCGCGGCCGGTCGAACGCGAGATCTTCCTGGTCAACGCGCATATCGACGAATACGAGCAGGCTGGGCCGGCCGGACACGACGCAAGGCGCCCGCGCAAGCTGCTCCTGCAGCGCCGCCAGATCGACCGGCTGCTGGGCGCCGTGCAGCGGGACGGCGCGACCATGGTGCCGCTCAGGCTCTACTTCAACGACCGCGGGATCGCCAAGCTCGAGCTCGGACTGGCCCATGGCAAACGCCAGTACGACAAGCGCCAGACCGAGAAGAAACGCGACTGGCAGCGCCAGCAGGCGCGGCTCATGCGCGCCAAGGACTGACACGGCCGCGGACGACCCCCGGGCCGGGCAGCGCTACCGCCGCGGCCGGGTGGACGCGCCGGTGTCGGCGATACTGCCCGCTAAGCCCCCGCGACCGGTCTCCCAGCCGGGGCTGTCGCGCGGTGTCCCTGCCCGCGCGGTTGCCGTCGATAGCGCAGGTAGGTGCAGCTCCGGCCCTGCTCCAAAGCCTTGCGTTCGTAGCGCGTGGCCGGCCAGTCGGGCGGCCGGCGGCGCCAGTCGGATGGCTCCCTGGCGGTCCAGGCGAAGCTCTCCGAGCGCCACAGATGGGCGAGGATCCAGACCAGATAACCGGTGTCGTCGGTTGCCAGGCGGAGCTCGGCATCGTCCCGCATCACCGCGGCGAGACGTTCGAGCACGGGGGCGGAGACGAACCTCCGCTTGCGATGGCGGGTCTTCGGCCAGGGATCGGGGAACAGCACGAACACCCGGGCGAGCGAGCCGTCGACGAGGCGGTCGACAAGCAGCCTGGCATCGTCGCGCCAGATGCGGATGTTGTCGAGCCGGGCTTCGCGGAGACCGCGTACCATGCGCACCACGCCGGTCACATAGGGCTCGCAGCCGATCAGCCCGACATCGCGGTTGGCCGCCGCCTGGGCCAGCAGATGCTCGCCGGCGCCGAAACCGACCTCCAGCCAGACCTCGCGCACCGGGCGGTCGAACAGCGCCCTCGGGTCGACCGGATGCGACGGCGGGCCGGGCGGGATTTCCAGCCCCGGCACGACGTTGTCGAGCAGGGCCTGCTGGCCGTCGCGCAGCTTTCGCCCGCGCCGCCGCCCGTAGAGGATGCGCTTCGCTTCTTCCACCGCCGGAACGGATACTAGGTCAGGGCGCTCCTGAGATCCTCGACGAGATCGAGCTTCTCCCAGGAGAAGCCGCCATCGGGCTCCGGGTCGCGCCCGAAATGGCCATAGGCCGCGGTGCGGGCGTAGATCGGCCGCAGCAGCCGGAGCCGGTCGCGGATGCCGCGCGGCGACAGATCCACGACTTCCTGGATCGCGCCCGCCACCCTTGCCTCCTCGACCGTCGCCGTCCCTTCCGTGTCGACATAGACCGATAGCGGCTTGGCGACGCCGATGGCGTAGGAAACCTGGATGGTGCAGCGCGAAGCGAGTCCCGCGGCGACCACGTTCTTTGCCACGTAGCGCGCGGCGTAGGCGGCGGAACGGTCGACCTTGCTGGGGTCCTTGCCGGAGAACGCGCCGCCGCCATGCGGCGCGGCGCCGCCATAGGTGTCGACGACGATCTTGCGGCCGGTCAGCCCGCAATCGCCGTCCGGCCCGCCGATCACGAAGCGGCCCGTCGGATTCACGTAGAACTCCTCTTCCGGACACATCCAGCCGTCCGGCAATACGTCGAGGACATGCGGGCGGACGAGCTCGCGCACCGCGTCCTGGTCGAGACCGGGGTCGTGCTGCGAGGACACCACGACCGAGGTCGCCCGGACCGGGCGCCCGTCCTGGTAGAGCAGCGAGATCTGGCTCTTCGAGTCCGGGCCGAAGCCGTCCACCCCGCCGGCATGCCTGGCCTCGGCGATCGATCGCAGGATGGCGTGCGCGTAGTGGATCGGCGCGGGCATCAGCGACGGCGTCTCGTCGCAGGCGAAGCCGAACATGATCCCCTGGTCGCCGGCGCCCTGGTCCTTGTTGCCCGAGGCATCGACGCCCTGGGCTATGTCGGTCGACTGGGCGTGCAGATAGACGGCGACCTCCGCGTTCTCCCAGTGGAACCCGTCCTGCTCGTAGCCGATGTCGCGCACCGCCGCGCGCGCCACGCCTTCCATGTCCTGCGGGTCGACCGGGCCGCGAACCTCGCCGGCGATGACGATCCGGTTGGTGGTGGTCAGCGTCTCGCACGCCACGCGGGAGTCGGTGTCGGCGGACAGATAGGCATCGACCACGGCATCGGAGATCCGGTCGCTGACCTTGTCGGGATGTCCTTCCGACACGGATTCGCTGGTGAACACGAAATCCTGTTTTCGCACGCGCCTGCCCCTTGCCCTGTTGCGTCGCCCGGCCGGCTAGGTTGTCGCAGGGGGGGCCACGCGGCGTCAACCGGCCGCGGGAGGTTAGCTGTCCAGCGCGGTGTCGTCGTCGCTCTCGATCCGGGCGACCGCCTTGACGAGCTCGAATATCCGCCTCCGAACGCGCGGGTCGGAGATGCGGTAATACGCGCGCACCAGCTCCAGGGTCTCGCGCTTGGCGAGCGGGTCGTGCTCGAACTGGTTCGCCGGTTCGGCGACGCCGGGGCGCATGACCCCCTGCGCATCCCGGAGAACTTCGTCCGGCATCTCGTCGTAGAAGAACGAGATCGGGACGTCGAGCACGCGGCCGATCTGGAACAGACGGCTGGCGCTGATTCGGTTGGCGCCGCGTTCGTATTTCTGCACCTGCTGGAAGGTGAGGCCGAGCGCCTCGCCCAGCTTTTCCTGGCTCAGCCCCAGCAATGTGCGTCTCATCCGCACCCTGCTGCCGACATGGACATCGATCGAATTCGACCGGCCGCGGCGCCCCCGCGCCGGAGGCGCCGTGGCGCCCCGTGGAAAATCCGCCATTTCTGAAATCCGATTATTGTCACTGAGAGTCCGCAACTACGCGAACCTAGGGACAACGACATATTCCCTGTAATGCTTGGAAGCTACACTTGGACCGTCGCTTTTCCGCCGCAAGGCTAACCCTAAAGATCATGCAGCCAGCACGGGGACTGGAAGGTTCTATACTAAAAATGCAAGCACGAGTCCATGTTGAGCATGGAGAATTGTCGCAGTGCCGCCGCAACCCAAACGCGTAGGCTAGGAGCGCCGCGGCGGTGCCAACCGCCTGTGCACCGCGAGTCCCGCGGCGGCGAGGGCGAGGACCGCCAATAGCGGCGCATGGCCGAACCGCGCGAACGGCGTGGGCGCCGACAGCGCGGACGGCAGCGCGACCCGAAGCACGGCGCGTTCCCCGAGACCGAGCCGCCGGACCACCCTGCCATAGGGATCGATCGCCGCCGAGATGCCCGAGTTCGCCGCCCGCACCACCGGCAGCCCTTCCTCGACGGCCCGCATTCGCGCCGCCGCAAAATGCTGGTAGGGACCGGCGCTGTCGCCGAACCAGCCGTCGTTGGTGACGTTGAGCAGCCATTCGGGCCGTCTGTCCGGATCGACCACCCGGCCGGGGAAGATCATTTCGTAGCAGATCAACGGGCTGAAGGGCGGCAATCCCGGCACGGCGAGGGTGCGTCGCCCCGGGCCGCGGCTGAAGTCGATCCGCCCGCCGGTGATCTGGGTGAAGGCGAGGAGCGAGCGCAGCGGCACGTATTCTCCGAACGGGACCAGCCGCGCCTTGTCGTAGACCGCGACGCGGCGCGCCGCGCCGTCGATCGCCACCAGGCTGTTCCAGATGCGTGCCGGCCGCTCCCCGCGCGGGCCGGCGCGCAACGCGCCGGCGATCACCAGACCGTCGCGGGGCAGCGCCCGGGCGACCGCCTCGGCGGCGCCGGGCACCCGGGAGAGCGCGAACCCGATCGCGGTTTCCGGCCAGACGAAATGGGACGTGCCGCGTCTCGCCTCGGCCCGGGTCATCGCGAGATGCGCGGCGAAATGGCGTCGCCTGAAGGCGGCCCGAACCTTCTCGTGCTGGGGGAGGTTGGGCTGGACGATGCCGATCCGCATCCCGGGATGGAATTCGGTCTCTGCCCGCTCGAGGCGCATGCTCCCCGCCCCCCACACCAGGGCGAGCGCGAGCGGCACCCCCAACGCCACGGCGACCGCTTCCCGGCGGCCGGCGCCAAGCAGCGCGGGCGCCGCGGCGAGCAAGACCGTCAGCAGACCGAGGCCGTACACCCCGACCGCCGCGGCCGGCTGGATCATCGCCGGGACATCGCTCCAGATCGAGCCCACCGGGTTCCACGGAAAGCCGGTGAAAGCTACGCCGCGCAGCATCTCCATCGCCGTCCAGGCAACCGCAAGCGCCGCGATGCGCGGCCAGCCGGGGCGCATCCAGCGGGCGAAGACGCAGGCGAGCGCGGGATAGACCGCGAGATAGGCGGAGACGCCGACCAGCGTCGGCGGTATCAGCCAGGCGAAGCGATCCGCCTCGACCAGCAGGGAGTTGGAGATCCAGTAGGTGCCGGCCATGAAATGGCCGAGGCCGAACCACCAGCCGACGGCGAACGCCGCCCGCCTGGTGGCGGCTCCGTCGATCTGCCAGACCAGCGCAGGAAGCGCGAGGAACAGCGCGGGCCACCACCCGACGGGGGGGAACGCGAGCACGGAACCGAGGCCGAGAAGCCAGGCCGCCAGCCAGCGTCGCCAGCCGGTCAGCGAAGCCAGCGCCGCCGCCAGGCGGGCGAGGCGCTGGGGGCGCCGGGATCCGGTCTCGGTCAAGCGGTCGACGCGGGCGGCGGGCATACCCTGAGCCGCTTGATGCGCCGCGGATCCGCGTCGAGCACCTCGAACTCCGCACCGGAGGGGTGGCGGATCACCTCGCCGCGCGAGGGGACGCGCCCGGCCAGGGTGAATACCAGCCCGCCGAGGGTATCGATGTCGGCCTGCGGCTCGGCGAGCGTCAGCGTCGCGCCGATCTTGGACTCGAACTCGGCGATCGCAACCCGGGCGTCGGCTTCGATCGATCCGTCCGTCCGGTCGGCCATCATCGGGGCGATTTCGGCATCGTGCTCGTCCTGGATCTCGCCGACGATCTCCTCGACGAGATCCTCGATGGTGACCAGCCCGTCGGTGCCGCCGAACTCGTCGACCACCAGCGCCATATGGGTGCGGCTGACGCGCATCTGGAGCAGCAGCTCGAGGATCGGCATCGACGGCGCCACGAACAGGATCCGGCGCATGATCTTGCCGATGGTGAAGGTCTCGGCGCTGCCGCGCCAGGCGACGACGTCCTTGACGTGAACCATGCCCACGGCGTCGTCGAGGGTCTCGCGAAACACCGGCATCCGGGAATGGGCCGAGCCGCCCATCAGCGATACCAGCTCGTCGAGCGGGGTGTCGATCTCGACGCCGACGATATCGGCGCGCGGGACCATCACGTCGTTGGCGGCGAGGTCGCGAAGCTGGAGGACATTGCGCAGGAAGACGATTTCCTCGCCGGCCTCGCTGTTGGCGGTGTTCTCCTGTTCGATCAGCTCCTCGATCGTATCGCGCAGGGACTCGCCGCCGTTTCGATGGCCGAACAGGCGCTTCAGCCAGGGCCGAAGCCCGCGATTCTGTGTCGGCCGGTCCGGATTGGCCCCGTTTCCACGGGGCTTCCTAGGCTCAGAGGGATCGGTCATCGTTTCACGGAAAGGCGGCGTCGCTGCCGTAGGGATCGCCAACGCCGAGCCGCCTCAATATCTCCACCTCCATCGCTTCCATGCGCCTTGCGTCGTCCTCGGTCTCGTGATCATAGCCCAGCAGATGCAACAGGCCGTGCACCACCAGATGCTGCAGGTGGTTGGCGAGCGGCTTGTCGGCGCGCGCGGCGTCGCGGGCGCTGGTCTCGTAGGCGACGACGATATCGCCCAACATCACCGGAGGGTCGCCCGGGCGGCGGGTCCCGCGCGGCTCCTCTCCGCTGGCGAAGGACAGCACGTCCGTCGGCCGGTCGAGACCCCGGTAGCGTGCGTTGAGCCGCGCGGCTTCCGCATCGTCGGCGAGCGCGATGCCGATCTCCGCGGAGCGGTCGGCGCCGCCCGAGGCCGCGACCCGCCATGCCTCGTCGACGGCCCGCCGACACAGCGCCGGCGCGTCGTCGAGGGCCACGGTCCAGCCCTGGCATCGGATCTGTATTCCCGTCTGCGCGTTCAACGGACTCTAGCCGTCCTCCTCGAAGACGGTTCCCGCGCCTGAATCGTCGTATGCCTGCACGATCCGCACCACCAGACCATGGCGGACGACGTCGGAATCGTCGAATTCGACGATCCCGACGCCCTCGATGCCTCTGACCGTATCCACCGCGTGGGCGAGCCCCGACGTCACGCCGGGCGGGAGATCGACCTGGCTGAGGTCGCCGGTGACCACCATGCGCGCGTTCTCGCCCAGCCGGGTGAGGAACATCTTCATCTGCACTCGGGTGGTGTTCTGGGCCTCGTCGAGGATGACGAAGGCGTTCGACAGCGTCCGCCCACGCATGAACGCCAGCGGCGCGATTTCGATCTGCCCGGCATCCAGCCGCTTGGTCACCTGATCGTAGTGCATCATGTCGTAGAGCGCGTCGTAGAGCGGCCGCAGATAGGGGTCGATCTTCTCGCGCATGTCGCCGGGCAGAAAGCCGAGCCGCTCGCCGGCCTCGACCGCCGGGCGCGACAGGATGATCCGGTCGACCGCGCCGCTGTTCAGCATGGCGACCGCTTCGGCCACCGCGAGATAGGTCTTGCCGGTGCCGGCGGGTCCGATCCCGAAGACCAGCTCGGCCTGGCGCAGCGCGTTCATGTAGCGCAGCTGACCCGCGGAGCGGGGCGTGACATGGCGCCGCGGCGTATGGATCGCCGGCGCCTCTTCGGCTTCGGCGGCGCCGTTCGCGGCGGTCTCGGCGAGGCGTATCGCCGCGTCGACCTCGGCCTGGTCGACGCCGAGACCCTTCTCCAGCCGGCTGTAGAGCGCCGCGAGCGCGTCGCGCGCGATGCTCGCCTGTCCCGCCGGGCCCTTGATGGCGACCGTGTTGCCCCGCGAGGACAGCGAAACCGCGAGCCGTTGCTCCACCCTGGCGAGGTTGCGGTCGAACTCTCCGTAGAGCATGGGCAGCAGCGCGTTGTCGTCGAAGCTGATGTGCAGGTCTTCGGGTTGGGCCGCCAGGCGGATTTCGGAACGGTCAGCGGTCAATTCGGTTGCGCGTCCTCGGCCGCTTCATGGGCGAAGTTGGGAGAAGACGGCGGCGGGCCGGCGATCGGCGCGCCCGCCAGCGAGTTCGCGTGCGCCTCGGTGACGACGACATCGCGTATCTCGCCCAGCAGCGACTGCGGATCTTCGCAGCAGAGGTGAACGGCCTGCATCGCGGGCGTCCGTCCGGCGACCTGGCCGGGCTTGCGCCCGCGCCGGTCGAACAGCACCGGGACCGTGCGGCCGACGGTCGCCCGGTTGAAATCGTCCTGCTGGGCGTTGAGCAGATCCTGCAGCCGCGCCAGCCTGTCCGCCTTCCGCGCCTCGTCGACCTGGCCTTCGGCCGCCGCCGCCGGCGTCCCCGGCCGCGGGCTGTACTTGAACGAATAGGCCTGGGCGTAGCCGACCGCGCGCACCAGGGCGACGGTGGCCGCGAAATCGGCTTCGTCCTCGCCCGGATGGCCGACGATGAAATCGGACGACAGGGCGATATCGGGCCGCGCCGACCGCAGGCGGTCGACCACATCGAGATAGTCCGCCGCGGTATGGCGGCGCCCCATCGCCGCGAGCACCCTGTCCGACCCGGACTGGACCGGCAGATGGAGATAGGGCATCAGCGCGGGCACCTCGCCATGCGCGGCGATCAGATCCGCGTCCATGTCGCGCGGGTGCGAGGTCGTGTAGCGGATCCGCGCGAGCCCGGGGATTTCGGCGAGCGCCCGGACCAGCCGGCCGAGACCCCATTCCGCGCCGCCGCCGGGGCCCGCGCCGTGATAGGCGTTGACGTTTTGACCGAGCAACGCGATCTCGCGCGCGCCGCGTTCGACCAGGCGTTCCGCCTCGGCCTTAACCGCGGCGACGGGGCGCGAATGCTCGGCACCCCTGGTGTAGGGGACCACGCAGAACGAGCAGAACTTGTCGCAGCCCTCCTGGACGGTCAGGAACGCCGACGGCCCCTGGCTCGCCGACTCCTCGGGGAGGCGGTCGAACTTCGACTCGAGGGGGAAGTCGATGTCGAGCAGGCCGCGCTCGCCGGCCTCCGCGCGGCGCACCAGCTCGGGCAGGCGGTGATAGGTCTGCGGTCCGACCACCACGTCGACCCATGGCGCGCGGCGCATGATCTCCGCGCCTTCGGCCTGGGCGACGCAACCGGCCACCACGAGCACCGGGGCGCGGCCCGCCGCGCCCCGCGCGCGCAGCCGGCCGAGGTCGGAATAGAGCTTCTCGGCCGCCTTCTCGCGGATGTGACAGGTGTTCAGGACCGCCACCTCGGCGGCGTCCGCGCGATCGGTCCGGACATAGCCCTCCGCCGCCATGACATCGGCCATCCGACCGGCGTCATAGACGTTCATCTGGCATCCGTAGCTCTTGATGAACAGCCGCCTTGCCAAGGACGCAATCCCGATTCCGCGCCGCGCCGCGGGAGTTCGAAGCTAGCACGGGGCGCCGATGAGTCAAGAAACCGGGATCGCGACGGCGCCGCCGGTGCCGTCCCGATCGTCGCCGCGCCCGGCATTCGCGGCCGAAACCCCGGCGGCGACGACCGACTGGCAATGCTCGGATAGCGCCTTCCGCGTGGCGAAGGTCTCGTGGCTGACGACCGGGTGAAACAGAACTTCGACGGTAATCCTGCCGAGCCCGAGCAGAGCGAAAGCATGCGCCGCCATCGACATGTCGCCATACCACGCGACGAACGGCTTCAGGTTGCGCCCGAGCGGCATGCCGTCGAGCCCCGTATAGGCGACCGAGACCGGCTGGACGGTCACCGCCACATCGTCGCCGCCTGTCCTGGCGGCGGCGAACAGCGCGCTCTTGAAGGGTTTTACGCGCAACCCGTCCGATGTCGTGCCCTCGGCGAACAGCACCAGATTCCCGCGCTGCTCGAGACGGCTGCGGATGGTCTCCCGCTGGGCATGGGCGGCGCGGCCCCGGCGCTCGACGAAGACCGTGCGCTGGAGCCTGGCGAGCGTGCCGAAGAGCGGCCAGGTGGCGACCTCGGCCTTGGCGATGAAGGATCCGGGGATCACCGAGGCCAGCACCACGATATCGATATAGGAGGCGTGATTGGAGATGAAGAGCGTGGGCCGCGCGGTCGAGCGCGTGCCGCGCGTCCTCACGTCGAAGCCGAAGATCCGGCAGCACAGGCCGTGATAGAAGACGGGCAGGCTGACCGCGAGGCGCCATCCGAAGGCCAGGGCCACCGCCTGCAGCGGCATCAGCGGCAGGGTGACCGCGAGATAGGCGACGATCTTCGCGACGGCGCGCAGCGGGGAGACCATGCCGGCCATGGGTCAGCGTCGCTCGCGCTCGTAGTGGCGGAAGTACCTTTCGGTCACCAGATCGGTCTTGACGATGATGGAGACGTCGGTGGTGTTGAACTGATGGTCGACCACGGCCCCGTCGCCGACAAAGGCGCCGAGCCGCAGATACCCCTTGATCAGCGGCGGCATCGCGGCGAGCGCCGCGCGCGGATCGATCGCTTCGCGCGGCAGTATTCGCATGTCGACGAAGCGGTGCTCGACGGCCCGCGGGCGAAGCGCGGGCGGCGCGAGATGGTAGTAGTAGAGATAGGAGAGCTGCAGCCCGACCGACTCGGGATCGGTGCCCGGCAGGCTCGCGCAGCCGAACATCAGCGCGATCTCGTGGTGGAATACGTAGGCGGCGATCGCCCGCCACAGGAGCTGCATCGTCGGCCGGTTGCGGTAATCCCGCTCGACGCAGGACCGGCCGAGCTCCAGCACCTCATCGGGGTAGCGCTCGAAAGGCGCGATGCGAAACTCGTCGGCGGAATAGAAGCCGCCATGCGCCCGCGCCCGGCAGCGGCGCAGCAGGCGGTAGGTCCCGACCACCCCGCCGGGCAGGTCGCGCCGGCCCGGATCGATCACCAGCAGGTGGTCGCACACGGCGTCGAATGCATCGGCGTCGCGCTTCAGCGCGGCGGTCTCGGCCGACGGCGTGGCCTTCATCTCCTCGTAGAACACGCGATAGCGAAGCGCCTGCGCCGCCTCGACATCGCCCCGCGACGACGCCAGCCGCGCTTCCAGACCGCCCTGCATCAGGGAGAGGAAGCCGTCCCCGGGCGTCTCCCCGTTGTCGGAACGGGTTAGCGGTTCGGCCTTGCCGGCCGTTTCGATATGCCGCATGCGCGGTCCGGCTCCGATCTTGTCGGGGTCGGGCTAGTTGCTCTTCCGCCCGCTGCCCGCGGGGACGCCATAGAGTTCGAGACGCTCTCCGACCAGATCGAACCCCAGGTCGCGGGCGATCTGCCGCTTGAGCTGCTCAAGCTCCTCGTTCTCGAACTCGATCACTTCACCGTTCTCGAGATTGATCAGATGGTGGTGGTGATGGCGCCCTTCAGCCTCTTCGTAGCGGGCGCGCCCGTCGCCGAAATCGAGCCGCTCGAGGATGTCCGCCTGCTCGAACAGGCGGACCGTGCGGTAGACCGTGGCGATGCTGACCCGGGGGTCGATCTCCACCACCCGCCGGTGCAACTCTTCGACATCCGGATGATCGTCCGCATCCGAGAGCACGCGAGCGATGGCGCGCCGCTGCTCGGTCATCTTCATGCCCTTGTCACGGCAGAGTTGTTCTATCCGCGATTGCATGTTGCGCTCCGCCACCGAAGGAAAGAGTAGGGTGTTCCCGTGGCATAGTCAAAGTCGATGTGGAGCGGCGCAGGGCGAATGCGTCGAGTCTCGGCAGAGATGATATAGTGGCGCGCGGCGCGGCGGTAACGCGGCAATGGATCACTTTCTCGACATTACGGCGGACGTCTGCCCGATGACCTTCGTGCGGACGCGCCTGCTCATCGAGCGCATGGCGGCGGGAGACACCGCGACAATCGTCCTGCGCGGCGCCGAGCCGATCGAGAACGTGCCTGCATCGGTCACCGAGCTCGGCCACCTTGTGACCGCGATGGGGCCGCTCGCCGAGGACCCCGCGCGCGCCCGCATCGCGCCGGAGCGAGAGACATGCGACGGCGACATGGTCCTCAGGATCGCGAAGACATAGCCGGGCTTGCATCCGGCGCGCTCTCGGCGGCCGGCGAAGCGGGGTGGCGACGGGCGGGAAGAACCGGCTCGCATCGCATGGTCAGCGCGTCCATCGCACCGCCGGCGGCAAGCGCGTAGTAGTCTTCGCGCCGGCCGACGATCCTCAGCCCGCGGCTTTCGTAAAGCCGCCTCGCGGCGCCGTTGAACTCGCCGACCTCGAGGAAGAAACGCCGAACGCGCATCGCCGCCGCCCGCGCGATCGCCGCGTCGAGCAGGGCCGCGCCCAACCCCCGCCGACGCTCGCGGGGTGCGACGCCGAGCGACAGCAGCTCGCATTCGTCGGCCAGGATCCGGCCGAGCGCGAATGCCGCGATCGGCGCGGCGTCGTCGGGCCGCGCGACAAGACCGAAAGCGCCTGCCGTGCCGAGCACGCGCCGGATCATGTCGCCCGACCATGAATCCTCGAAACAGTCGCCGTGAATGGCGGCCACGCGTTCGATGTCGTGCGCGGCCATCGGCTGGATGCAGGCTTCGCTCACGGCCTGAGTCGGCCCCCGCCCGGCGGCCTTATCGCATCGGGGGGGCGGAGATAGAGCGGCCGTGGCGGCTCCAACCCCTCGGCGGGCGGCGCGCGCCAGCGTTCGGCCGCGATCTCGGCGACCGCCGCGGCGTCGGCGACACCTTCGCCGGTCGGGCCCCAGCAATCGATACCCCGCGCCTCCAGCAGGGGCCGGACGGACGCCGCCGCATCCCCCGCGAGGAGCAGCGGCCCCGCGCCAAGCGAGGAGACGAGCGGCTCTGGCATCATCGCAAGCGGCCCGGTTAGCGCTGCGCCGTCGGGCGCGAAGCGTTGAGCGTATAAATCGGCCCGCCTTGTATCAAGGACGACGAGGCAGTCGGTTCCGTCCCCGGCTACGGCGCGCAGCGCGACACGGGCGACGGCTTCGAACGCGGTGACCCCGATCACCGGCCGCGACAGCGCCAGCGCGAGACCGCGGGCGGCGGCGATCCCGGTGCGCAGGCCGGTGAACGATCCCGGTCCCACGGTGACCGCGAAGCAGCCGATTTCGCGATAGCGGGTGCCGGCCTCCGCCAGCACCTCGCCCACCATCGGCATCAGCGCCTCGGCGTGGCCGCGCGCCATACGGGCGGACCGGGCAGCGCGGATCTCGCTCCCCCGGACAAGCGCCACCGAACAGGCCGCGCCCGAGCTGTCGATCGCCAGCAGCGGCAGGGCGGGTATCGGATGTCGGGGCGAGTGGGCGTCTTGCATCTCTAGTCACCTGGCACTGAAGTAAGCGTCATTGCAGATTTGGCCGTCTGGCTGTGGGATTGGAGGTCATTTCGATGCCACGCGGTATGGGACGGCCGATGGCGGCGCTGGTTCCGAGCGACGGTGAACGGTCGTTTCTGGAGGCGCAGGTTCGCCGCCACCGGGTGGCGCGCTCGATGTCCGACCGCTGCCGCATGATCTTGCGCTGCGCCGAGGGGCCGAGCAACAAGGCGGTGGCGACGGAGATCGGCGCGCATGAGCGCACCGTGGGGAAGTGGCGCCGCCGGTTCCTCAAGGACCGCATCGACGGGCTGTTGGACGAACCCCGACCGGGACGCCCGCGGACCATTGCGGACGAGAAGGTGGCCGAAGTGATCGAACGGACGCTCGCCGCGCGGCCTGCGGATGCGACCCATCGGTCGCTGCGCTCGATGGCGAAGGCGGCGGGGCCGTCGCACACGACGATCTGGCGCATCTGGGGCGCGTTTGGCCCGCAGCCGCATCGGGCCGAGACTTTCAAGCTTTCCGGCGATCCGCACTTCGTCGACAAGGTGCGCGACATCACGGGTCTCTACCTGTCGCCGCCCGACCGAGCGCTGGTGGTCTGTGTCGACGAGAGTGAGCATGCGAACGCCACCGGTTCGAGCGAGCATGCGAACCAGATCCAGGCGCTCGACCGCACACAGCCGGTGCTGCCCATGCTGCCCGGCATCCCCGAGCGGCGCACACACGACGACGAGCGCAACGGCACCACCTCGCTGTTCGCGGCGCTGGACGTCGCCACCGGCTCGGTCATCGGCAAGTGCTACCGCCGCCACCGGGCGAGAGAGCTCCTCGACTTCCTCAAGGCGATCGACCGAAACGTCCCGGACGGGCTCGACATCCACATCGTCATGGACAGCTACGCCACCCACAAGACCGCCGCGGTCAAGGCCTGGCTGGCGCGGCGGCCGCACTGGCACGTCCACTACACGCCGACATCCGCCTCCTGGCTCAACCAGGTCGAGCGCTGGTTCGCCGAGTTGACCCGCAAGCAGTTGCAGCGCGGCGTCCACCGCTCGACCCTCCAGCTCGAAGCCGACATCCGCGCCTTCTTCGACAAGCACAACCATGACCCCAAGCCCTTCAAATGGACCAAGTCCGCCGACGACATCCTCGCCGTCGTCAAACGCTTCCGCCTCCGCGTCGATCAAAGCTCATGTAGCGAACTTCAGATTCAGGTGACTAGGCGCCATGCGCCCCGGGCCCGTCCGCCTCGCCGGCCGCGTTGAGCGCCCGGGCGATGGCGGCCCATATGTCCGGCGTGCCCGGCTTCCTGCCGATCTCGATATGCGACAGGTATCCGGTGCTTATGCCGGCGGCCTTGGCGAGCTGCCTCAGCGACATGCCGGCGCGCTTGCGCCGGGCCCTCAGCGGGCTGTCTTGCGGCGACCCGGCCGGTGCGTCGTCTGCCCCGGCGGTCTCGTCGCCGGGCCGATCGAAGATGGGGAAGGGCCACTCGCGGGGCTCGACGACGACGCTGTATTGGGGCGCGGCGGGGGACGCGCCGATCTTCAACATGTCCATCTCGACGGCGAAGCAGTTCAGCCCGAGGTCGCCGGCCTCGTTGAGCTGGGCGAGGACGTCGCGGTGTTCCGCGTGGAACCGGGCGGCGAGCCAGACCACGGTGCGGGTCCGGAGCGCGCGGGCATAGGTCAGGATCTGGCCGAGATGCCGGTGGTCGGAGATTCCGAGCTGGGCCTCGATCACCACCCTGGCCCCGGTGTCGCGGTCGCGGCACAGGAGGTCGGCGCGGAATTGCCCGATCTGGGTCTCGCGCGCCACCGGTTCGAGGTTGAACCTGAGCGCGTCGCCGAGACGCCGCAGGTTCTCCGGCTCCGCGAGCCAGGGCAGGAACTCGCTCGCCTCGCTCTTCCACACGCTGCTGGGCGCGACGCGTTCGAGATGTCCGACATGCGGTTGGTCCATCGGGGGTACTCCGTTTGCGATGCGGGGATGCGGGCACGAAAAAGGGGCGCCCGGATGTCCGGGGCCCCATTTCACGACTGTGCGAAATATACCCCAAAACACGTCCCGAGTCAAGAACTTTTTTCGTGATGAGAAATTTACTCCCGCCCGTGGATGCCCGGATCGCTCCCGGACTTGATCCGGGGGCCGGGCATGACGAGGGTGGGGCGACGCATGGCGGCTGGCGGGAATGGCCGGCGCGCCCGCCCCGTGCCGCGTCGCGGCCGACCCCGTCCCCCGCCGGACGCCTTTGTCTTTTGCGCCGCGGTCGGCTAAGACAATCCCTTGGGCGGTGAGCGCGACAGGGAGGAGACCGGGATGACGGATGCCCCGAGATTCGAGATGGGCCATATCGGCGTCTACGTCACCGACATCGACAGGATGACCGATTTCTACCGCCGGGTGCTGGGCTTCAGGATCACCGACGGCGGGGCGTTCGGGAAGGCCCGAATGGCGTTCCTGAGCCGCGACGCCGGGCACCACCACCAGGTCGTGTTCATCACCGGCCGGCCGGCGGAGTCCTACAACACGATCAACCAGATCTCGTTCAAGGTCTCATCGCTCGCCGACCTCCGGGTCTATCGCGACGCGCTTCTGGCGGAGGGCGTGGACGGATTCGACCCGACCGACCACGGCAATGCGTGGTCGATCTATTTCCGCGACCCCGAGGGCAACCGGCTCGAAGTGTTCATGGACACGCCGTGGTACGTGCAGCAGCCGCAGCGCGAGGTGCTCGATTTCTCGCTGTCGGACGAAGAGATCCACGCGACCACCAGAGCGCGGTTCGGCGCCGAGGAGTCGTTCCGCCCGGTCGAGGAATGGCGCGCCGAGATCGCGCCCACGATTGCCTGAGCCGCGACCGCGGCCGAGCCGCGAAAGAACGGGGCGGGGAGCGGTCAGCGATCGCCTTCGGGAGCGGCGGGAGCATCCGGAGCCCGGGTCAGCCGCAGATAGCCCTTGATGAAGGCGACGTCTTCGGCAACGCCGGAGAGACGAACGCTGAGTGAGGTAACGCTGTCCTGTGTCTCCCGCAGCTCTGCCTGCAAGCGACCCTCGACTTGCCGTACCTGGCCCTCGACCTGCCTTATCTGTGCTTGCAGACGGCGCTCCGCGGCCAGCGTCGAATGTTGCTGTCGATCGGCCAACCACAGGCTGAGCCCCCCAAGCGGCGCAACGACAGACGCCCAGGCGCCGAAGAACCCCAGGACCGTGGGTACATGGAACTGCACGGGACAGCCCTCCCCTATCCAGCTAGATTATAGTGGTGGCTCGGCTTTGTCATGACAACCCCGGCAGCCGGGATTTGGGCAGCCCGGCCGACCGAACCTCGCGCCGTAGTCGACGCCCCTTCGCTATCGGCAGATGGGGTATGGGCCGCAGATATCCCCGCTTCGCCGGCCTCCGGCCGGCTCCGCCCCGGATCGAGTCCGGGATCCGGTCGATATGACAGGAGGGAACGCGCCTCAGACCGGCCGCCCGAGCACGTGCTCGGCGACCCACAGCCCGCTTGCGGCGAGCGCCTCGTCGCCGCCGATGCGACCCATGAGCTGGAGCCCGACCGGCGCGCCGTCCGCCGCCATCAGGGGGAGCGAGAGAGCCGGCGCGCCGAGCACCGAGGACGGCTCGTTGAACACCGCGCTGCCCTGGTCCATGCCGACCGGGCCGGGGCCGGGCGAGGCGAGGGTCACGAAGCCGTCGGCCCGGCTGGCGAGCTCGCCGTGCAGGGCGCGCACATGGGCGCGCCGGACCAGCGCCGCGCGGTAGGTCTCCTGGGTGAGCCCCGCCCCCTCCTCCAGCCCGCGCCTCAGCCGGGGCGGCACGTCGTCGGGGTAGAGCGCGAGGTATTGCAGCATCGGCCAGCGCATCTCGAAGCGGTAGAGGTCGCGCCATAGCTCCGGCATCTCGGCGAGCCGGGCCTCGTAGTCGTCGATCGCCGGATCGTCGCCGTGTCCGAAGATCTCCACGCCCGAAGCGGCGAGGCCCGCCACGATCTCCTCGAAGGCGGCCTTCGTCGCCTCGTCGGTCGCGGCCCAGCCCGCCGTCTCCAGCCGCACCAGGCGCATCGGCTTTCGCGGCGCGGGCGGCGCGGCGCCGCCATAGAGCCCGGGATGGCCGGGGTCGCCGCCGGCGAGCCGCGCCATGTGGCGGGCGATAATCCAGACGTCGCGGAGCGAGCCGGCGAAAGTTCCAAGATGGTCCATGCTGTCGGCGGCGGAGAACACGCCCTGGCGGTTGATCGCCCCGAAGCTCGGCTTGAGCGCGAAGGCGCCGCAGAAGCTCGCCGGCCGGATGGTCGAGCCGCGCGCGTGGGTGCCGATGGCGGCCGGGATCGTGGGCGCGCCGACCGCGGCGGCGGACCCGCTCGACGAGCCGCCCGGGGTGCGCCTCGGATCGTGCGGGTTGCGGGTCTTCGCCGGATCGCCGCCGCCGAAGGCGATCGTCACGGTCTTGCCGACGATGACCGCCCCGCCCTGCCTGAGCGCGAGCACGACGGCGGCGTCCTGCTTGGGGCGGTGGCCGGCGAACAGGGTCGAGCCGTACTCGGTCGGCATGTCGACGGTGTCGATCAGATCCTTGATGCCGATGGGGAGGCCGTCGACCGGCGAGAGCGGCCTGCCCGCCCGGTAGCGCGCGCCCGCCGCGTCCGCCGCCTCGCGCGCGCCGTCGAAATCGAGATGGGCCCAGGCCATGATCTCGTCCTCGCGCGCCCCGATGGCGGCGATGCAGCGCTCGAGCAGGTCGCGCGGCGTGTCCGCCCCGTCGCGGAACGCGGCCGCGCGGTCGTGGAAGGTGATGAGGGAATGCGTCTTCGGGTCGTAATCGGCCATCTCGTCCACCGCTCTCACGCGAAGGGGTCGGCCGCGCCGTCCGGCAGCGGCGCGTTGAAGGCGTTCAGCGTCATCGCGACCATGGTGTAGAAGCCGAGCACCGCGACAAGGTCGATTGTCCGCTCCCGGCCGAGGATCCCGATCGCCTCGCGGTAGGTCTCGTCGGGGATCTCCTTGGCGCGGTAGAGCGCGCGGCCGACCCGGTAGACGATCGCCTGTTCGGGGTCGTCGAAGTCGGGCTCGCGGCCCTCGCGGATCGCCTCGATGACCGCCCGGTCGACGCCGGCGGCGGCGGCGAGCCCCTCATGCGCGTACCACTCGTAGCGCGCGCCCCAGAACCGCGCCGTGACCAGGATGGCGAGCTCGGAGAGGTGCGTGGCCAGCGACGTCGCGTCGCGCAGGTGGTTGCCGAGCGCGTTCGCCTTCTCCACCAGGTCCGGGTGGCGCAGCCAGATCGCGAACGGGCCGCGCACCACGCCGCCGCGAGGTCCCGCGATGGCCTCGAACAGCGCGCGCTGGTGCTCGTCCATCTCCTCGGGGGTGAGATCGGGGATTCTCTGCGGCTTCATTCTCTGCCTCCCACGCTCTGCCCATGCGCCACGGGATCGCCGATACCGAGCGGCACGGCGTCGATCAGCACGAAGGCGAGCCGGGCCGGTTCGGCCGAGCGGTTGACCCATGCGTGGTTGGTGCCGCGCTGGACCATCACGTCGCCCGCCCGCATGGTGACGGTCGAGTCGTCCATGTCCATGTCGATCTCGCCCGAGATGCAGACCACGTAGTCGATGGATTCGGTCCGGTGCATCGCAGTCGGCGCGCCGGGCGGGAACTCGATCACCGCGAAGCGGGTGCCCGAGGGCGGTGGCTGGGTGCCGATGATCCGCGCGCCCATGTCCTCGAACTCTTCGCCGATGGCGATGTCGGCGGGAGCCCGGTCGGTCGACCAGATCAGCGTCGAGACGGCGCCGCTGCCGGCCTGCTTGGCGTTTGTCGCCGGGGCGTCCTCGATCGCCCGGGCGACGCGGTCCTCGCCATGGCCGGTGACGATGCGGCGTATTCGGGGTGCGGGTGCCATGTCGGATCCTCCATCGCCCATGATTGATGGTTGCGCGGCCGCCTGCAACAATCTCCGGCGGCCGCGGAGGCGGGAAGGGACGAGCGCGTGGAATTCGGCATCTTCGACCATCTCGACGCGACCGGGCAGCCCCTCGACGCGTACTACGCCGACCGGCTGGCGCTGATCTCGCTGTTCGAGCGCTCGGGCTTCCGCGGCTACCACGTGGCCGAGCACCATTCGACGCCGCTCGGCATGGCGCCGTCGCCCAATCTGTTCCTCAGCGCGGTGGCGATGCGCACCCAGCGGCTCCGCTTCGGCCCGCTGGTCTACGCGCTGCCGCTCTACCACCCGCTCCGCCTGGTGCAGGAGATCTGCATGCTCGACCAGATGAGCCGCGGCAGGCTGGAGATCGGCTTCGGCCGCGGCGCGTCTGCGATCGAGGCGGCCTATTTCGGCAACGACCACGCAGACGCCGAGCCGGTCTACCGCGAGTATCTGGAGATCGTGCTCGAGGGGCTCGCCACCGGCAGGCTCGACTATCGCGGCAAATATGCGAGCTTCGACGACGCCCCGCTGTTCGTCGAGCCCTACCAGAAGCCCCACCCGCCGCTCTGGTACGGGGCGCACGCCACCGACAGCGCGGCGCGGGCCGCCCGCATGGGGAGCCACATCGTGAGCCTCGATACCGCCGAGGAGACCGGCGCGTTTGCGCGCAGCTACCGCGCGGCCTGGGCCGAGGCGCATGGCGCGGACAGCGCCCCCGGGCTGGTCGGGCTCGGCATGTTCGTGGTGGTGGGCGGGAGCGATGCGGAAGCGCTCGCCGCCGCGCGCCGCGCCTACCCGGTGTGGCACCGGAGCTTCAACTATCTGTTCGTGCGCCACGACACGCCGCTGCCCAAGCACCGGCGCCCGCCGAGCTTCGACGAGATGGCCGGCCAGGGCCGCGCGGTGGCGGGAAGCCCGGACACCGTGGCCGCCGTCCTCGCCGAGCGCCTGGCGGTCGCCGAGGCCAGCTACCTGGTCGGCCAGATGGCGTTCGGCGACCTCACCCGGGCGGAGACAACGCGCTCGGTCGAGCTGTTCGCCCAACACGTGATGCCGGCGCTCGCCTAGCAGTCGACTTCCAGCTCAAACGGTCTACATTGGGGCCGTAGGGACAAGGGAGATCGGGTGCAATGACGAGAATCGGTGCAACGGGGCTCGCCCTGCTCGCCGCGATCGGCTTCGCCGCGGCCGGAGCCAAGGCGGCCGAGGTCGACGGGCCGAAGCTCAACTGGGATGTCTCGCTCTGGGGCAAGAAGCGCGCATTCACCGCCGGCGTCGAGCGGCTGTCCGCCCTGGTCGCCGAGAAGACCGGCGGCAGCTGGACCATCAAGCTGCACTATGGCGGGGCGCTGTCGAAGTCGCGCGAGAACCTCGACGGGCTCGCGGTGGACGCGTTCCAGGCGGCGATGTTCTGCAACTTCTACCACCCGAAGAAGAACCCGGCGCTGATGTCGCTCACCATGCCGTTCCTGCCGATGAGCGACTGGGACAACAACCGCAAGATCCGCGACGCGGTCTACGCCCACCCGGCGGTGAAGCAGGAGCTCGCCAAGTGGAACGCGATGGCCTACGTGTCGTCCTACCTGCCGCAATACGAGTTTCTGGGCAAGGGCAAGCCGCCGGCGACGCTCGCCGACTGGAAGGGGCTGACGGTGCGCGCCGGCGGCGGCGTCGCCCGCGCCATGAAGGTGCTCGGCGCGACGCCGACGACCTCGACCGCCACCGAGGTCTATACCGGCGTGCAGCAGGGGACGATGGACGCGGCCTCCTTCCCCTTCACCTACGCGCACGTCGCCTACAAGATCCACGAGGTCGCCGACTGGTATACCGCCAACCTCTCTCCGGGGACGTCGGACTGTCCGCTGGCGTTCTCCATCAAGGCCTATGAGGCGCTGCCGGCGCAGTACAAGAAGCTGCTCGACGACGCGAAGGAAGACGTGATCGAGACCCAGATCCGGGCCTATGTCGCGATGGACAAGAAGAACCTGCCGATGCTGAAGCAGAAGCTGAAGGAGGTCCGCTACTCGGAGGCCCAGCTCGCCAGGTTCCGCGCCGCCGGAGGCAAGCCGGTGATCGAGGCCTGGATCGCGGACAACCAGGGCAAGTTCGACGCCCGGGGCGTGATCCAGACCATCTTCAAGGCGGTGGGCCGGACCTACTAGCTCCGGGATCCCGGGCCCCGCGCCGGGCCCGGGGTTTTCGTCTCGGATCCATGTCATGAGCGATGCCTTCGGCCGCGGCCTCGCGCGGGCCGATTCGTGGCTCGGCCGGGTGGAGAGCCGGCTCAACCTGCTGGCCGGGCTGCTGATCTTCGCGCTGATGCTGCTCGGCGTCGCGCAGATCGTGCTGCGCACCGTCTTCCGCAGCCCGATCTTCGGCTATATCGACATCGTCGAGGTGTCGATGGTGGGCTTCGCGGTGCTCGCCATCGCCTTCGTCCAGCGGGTCGGCGGCCATGTGCGGATGGAGCTCGTCGTCGCCCGCTTCCGGGGACGGACGCTGTGGATCGCCGAGGCCGTCGGCACCGCGCTCGCCATGTTCATCGTAGCCGTGCTGATCCCCTATTCCTGGCGCCATTTCGAGCGCGCCTTCGAGTTCGGCGACTCGACCATCGACATCGAGATCGTCACCTGGCCGGCCAAGCTGCTGGTCCCGGTCGCGCTCGCCATGCTGCTCGCCCGCCTCGCGCTGCAGATGGCGGGCTATCTCCGGCTCGCCGCGCGTCCCGAGAGCGCGCCGGTCGCGGTGCCGCTGCTGAAGGACGCCGAGCAGACGGCGGCCGAGGAGATCGGCCAGGCGCGCGAGGCGGGCCGCTAGCGATGCTCGGCCTCGACAGCTTCTCCATCGGCATTCTGGGCGTCTGCCTGCTGATCGTCATGGTGGTCATCGGGGTGCGCGTCTTCGTCGCCGCCGCGCTGACCGGTTTCCTCGGCCTGCTGGCGCTCAAGAACTGGGACGTCGCGGGCGCCATCGCCGGCACCATCCCGCACTCCAAGACCGTGACCTACCCGCTCTCGGTGCTGCCGCTGTTTATCCTGATCGGCTTCCTCGCCTTCTATGCCGGGCTCACCTCGCGGCTGTTCGAGGCGGCGCGGCGCTGGTTCGGCTGGGTGCCGGGCGGGCTCGCGGTGGCGACCGTGTTCGCCACCGCCGGCTTCGCCGCGGTGTCCGGCGCCTCGACGGCGACGGCCGCGGTGTTCTCCCGCGTCGCCATCCCGGACATGCTGGGGAACGCCTACGACCGGCGGCTCACGGCGGGCGTGATCGCCGCCGGCGGGACGCTCGCCTCGCTGATCCCGCCATCGGCGATCCTCGTGGTCTATGCCATCATCGTCGAGGAATCGGTCGGCCGGCTGCTGCTCGCGGGCTTCCTGCCGGGCATCGTGTCGGCGCTGATCTATGCCGCGCTGATCGTCGGCATGTGCCGGCTCCGCCCGGAGCTCGGCCGGCCGATCACCGGCTTCACCTGGCGCCAGCGCTTCGCGAGCCTGCCCGGCACGCTCCCCATCTTCATCGTCGTCGGCGTCATCTTCGGCGCGCTCTACACCGGCGCCGCGACGCCGACCGAGGCGGGCGCGCTCGGCGCCATGGTGGTGTTCTGCTTCTACGCGCTCCGCGCCTGGCGCGAGCGCGCGCTGGGCGAGATGCGGGGCCGGCTGCACGAGGCGCTGATGGAGACGGCGAAGCTCACGGTGATGATCTTCACCCTGATCTGGGGCGTCTTCCTGTTCGTCCGCTTCCTCGGCTTCGCCGG
>JAPPGP010000258.1 GCA_028821395.1 Defluviicoccus sp. | reverse complement strand
CCCTGTCGGCCGGACAGCGCCGCGCAGGCCATGACAGTGGCGGGAAATGCGGGCTGGCCCCGCTTCAGACCGCGGCGATCGTCTGGACCTCGATCAGGAACGGCTCCTGCACCAGCCGGTCGACCAGCAGGAGCGTGTTGGGCGGATATCTGCCGTCCGGGAACATCCCGGGGAATTCGCGCAGCCGGAACTTCATGAATTCCGGGATCCACTGCGAATGCACCATATAAGTGGTGAACTGGACGACGTTGCCCCAGCCCGCCCCGGCCGAGTCCAGCGCCGCGCGGATGTTGGCGAAGACCTGGACGCATTGCGCGTCGAAATCGCGCTCGCCGACGATGTTGCCATCGGGGTCGGCCGACAGCATGCCGGCGATGAACAGGAACTCCGACGCCCTGACGCGCGTCACGTGGGTGTACTGGCCCAGCGGCGCGCCGAGCGCCTCGGGGTTGTAGATATCGATATCGGCCGTCATTGGCCCGGGCCTCCCTTTGCTGGAAGCGCGATCAAGCCCGTTCGCGGCCGGCCGATCAAGCGATCCGGCGTCGCCGCCGCCTACGGTGCCATCGTTCTCACATTCGAGCGCAGCGCGCGGTGGTCGACGACGCCTTTGACGCCGGCGATCTCCTCGGCCAGCACCTTCGAGGCGGTGCGCTCGGACTCCGAGCCGACCACCCCCCAGAACTCGACCGTGCCCTGCTTCACCGTCACGCTGGTAGTGCCGTAGCTCGCCCAGGGCTGTTCCGACAGCGCCCTGTCGATCGCCCGGCGTATCGCCTCGTCGTCCGCGTCGCTGTCGATCGACACCGTTCCCGCCGAAGCGATCTCGCGGATGATGTTGGCGCGGCTGATCAGCCCGACCACCCTGCCGTCGTCGACGATGGGCACCCGCTTGATGTGGTTGCGTTCCAGCGTCTCCGCCACCTCCGACAGCGACGCCTCGGGGCCGACCGAGATGACCGGCGCGGTCATCACGTCGCGCGCCGTCTTGCCATGCGCCTTGGTGAAGTCCTCGGCAAGGTCGGAGGGCTCGCGCCACAGATTGAGCCACCACGAGCCGGAGGGCTTTTCGGTGCCGATCTCCGGCCGGCGCAGGAGGTCCCCCTCGCTCACGATGCCGAGCAGCGTACCGTCTCCCTCCACCACCGGGACCGCGCTGATGTGGTGGTCGGTTAGCCTTTGCGCGATCGCCGTGACGGGCTCGTCCGGCCCGACCGTGACGACGCGGCTGGTCATGATGTCTTTCGCCTTCATCGCCATCCTCCCTTCCCACGCGGAGCCGCCGACCGATCCTCGCCGCCACGCCGGTCAAGCACATTGACCTGGATCAAGCGGGCGTGTTGTGGTCCGGGGCAGTATCGGGAGCGTAGATGACGCAGCCAACCGAGATCTTCTTCCTGACCGCCCGGGAGCATGCGAGGCGCCCGGCGGTGGGGGTGCGGCCCGGCGCGGCTCTGCGCTTGGTCGTCGGCCTCTTGGGTAGGGAGATGGCACCGCCCGGGGTGGCCGGGGGGGGCGCCGGCCGGCCGGCCGGGATCGTCACCGAGCGGGACATCGTCCGCCGCGCGACCTTCGCGGCCCCGCCCGAGCAGCCGGTGCGCGACCTGATGTCCTGGCCCGTCCGCTGCATCCGAGAGGACGAGCACCTGTTCATCGCCATCGCCCGGATGCGCCGGCTCGGCCACCGGCACATGCCGGTGATCGACGGCGAAGGACGGCTTGCCGGCATCCTCGACCTGCACGACGCGATGGGCCGCGCGGCGCGCGACATGGTGGTCATGATCGACGACCTGACGCGCGACGACAGCGACGACGGGCTGCGCGAGGTCAAGGCCGCCCAGGTAAGGGTCGCCGACACCCTGTTCGCCGCCAATGTCGCCGTCGGCGACATCCAGGCGACGCTGAGCCACGTCAACAACGACATCTATGCCCGCCTGCTGGAGCGCAACCTCGCGGCGATGGCGGGCGAGGGGCTGGGTTGTCCTCCGGCGCCGTTCGCGATGATCATCATGGGCTCCGGCGGGCGCCACGAGAACTTCCTGACCCCCGACCAGGATTACGGCTTCGTCATCGAGGACGGCGCGAGCGCTCTCGACGAGCGGGCCGACGGCTGGTTCGCCGCGCTCGCCGAGCGCCTGTCGCACGACCTCGACGCGGTGGGGCTGCGCTATTGCGACGGCGGGGTGATGGCGACCAATCCGCAATGGCGCAAGACGCTCGCGGGGTGGAAGGCTCAGATCGACACGTGGTGTCGCAGGGCACGCATCGACCCGCTGCTCGATTTCGACATCTTCTTCGACTTCCGCCTGGGCTGGGGCGATGCCCGGCTCGCCGCCGCGCTGAGGGAGCACGTCACGCGGCGGACGGCCGGCAACGAGGCGTTCCTGCGCGAACTCCATGCCACCAGCCGGGACCACGGGACCGCGCTCGCCTGGTTCGGACGCTTCGCCACCGAGCGTGCCGATCCCGCCCATCGCGGCAAAGTGAACCTGAAGATGCACGGCACCCTGCCGCTGGTCGCCGCGGCACGCCTGTTCGCGCTGCGCGACGGCGTGGCCGAGACCGGCACGCGCGAACGCCTCGCCGCCTGCCACGCGGCCGGGGTGCTGAACGACGCCGAGCACGACGATCTCGACGCTGCCCGGCAGACGATCTGCCGCCTGCTGCTCGGCCGCCAGCTGGTCGATTTCAGCGCCGGCGCGGCAGTCTCCAGCTTCATCGACCCAGGCGCGCTCACCCCGCGGCGGAAGCGCCAGCTGCGCGAGGCGCTGCGCGCCATCGAACGCCTGCGCAAGCGCCTGGCGGTCGAGTTTGGCGGCGAGCCCATCTGAATCGCCGTTCAGTATTTGAGGTCGAGGCCGCGCCGGCGGCGGATGCGCGCCGAGGCCTGGAGCGCCTGGCCGAGCGTGGCGATGCCGCGCGCTTCGAGTCTGGGCAGCATCTTGCAGAACACCCGGGCGGTGGCGATCGAATCGCCGAGCGCGGTATGCCGGCCTTCGACCGCGACGCCAAGCCGCTCGGCGATCGCATCGAGCGAGTGGTTCTGCGACAGCGGATCGAGAAAAACCGAGATCAGCAGCGTATCCAACACCACATTGGCGAATTCGATGCCCGTTCCTCCCTCCTTCATGCGGAGGAACGCCATGTCGAAATCGGCGTTGTGCGCGACCAGAACGGCGTCGCCGACATAGGCGCGGAACGCCGGCAAGACCTCGCCTATGGGCGGCTCGCCCGCGACCATGTCGTCGGTGATCCCGTGGAAGCGGATCGAGGCGCGCGGGATCGGCCGGCCCGGGTCAACCAGCCGCGAGAACGCATCCGCCTCGGCGACCTCGCCGTCGCGGCAGCGCACCGCCGCGATCGAGATGATCTCGTCGCCCTCCGACGGCCTGAGCCCAGTGGTTTCGGTATCGAACACCACATAGCGCAGCGCCGCCAGCGTGCGCCCGTCGAGCTCGTCGCCGTGGAACGGCTGCTCGAAGCCGCGCCCGCCGTGGAATTCGGGGCGGGCGGGCAGGCCGCGCCGGTCGTGAAGCCGGGCGAGGATCACCCGGTCGGTCAGCGCCCACAACCCGGCAATGACCATGGCGAGCACGGCCAGCGCGGCCCAGACGATGCCCACGGGCACGCCCGTCCCGCCGCCCGCCAGCGCTTCCGGCCAGACAAGTGCCGCGATCGCGAGAACCAGCACCGCACCCGCCGCCGCCCCGGCCCAGAGCAGGCCGATCGCGCTCCTAATCCCCATCTCGTGCAGGAGTCGCATACCCGTTCCCCCGACGGGGCGGCCGGGCGCTACACCGCGACCCGCGCCTTGATGTGCGCCTGCGGGTGGTAGTCCTCGATCGCGATGTCGTCGGCGGTGAAAGCGAACAGGTCGCGCCGGTCGGGGTTGAGGCGGAGCCGGGGCAGCGCGCCCGGCGTGCGCGCGAGCTGCTCGTCGGCCTGGTCGAGGTGATCGAGATAGAGATGGGCGTCGCCCAATGTGTGGACGAAATCGCCCGGATCGAGGTCGCAGACATGGGCGACGAGATGGGTCAGCAGGGCGTAGCTCGCGATGTTGAAGGGAACGCCCAGGAATATGTCGGCGCTGCGCTGGTAGAGCTGGCAGGAAAGCCTGCCCCCGGCGACGTGGAACTGGAACAGGCAGTGGCAGGGCGGCAGCGCCATGGCTTCGAGCTCGCCGACATTCCATGCGCTGACCACCAGCCGGCGCGAGTCGGGGTCGCTCCGGATCTCCTCCACCACCCGGGCGATCTGGTCCACCGCAGACCCGTCGGCCCTCGGCCAGGACCGCCATTGCCGTCCGTAGACCGGCCCGAGCTCGCCGTCGGCGTCCGCCCACGCGTCCCAGATCGTGACCCCGTTCCGGTTGAGGTATCCGATATTGGTGTCGCCGGCGAGGAACCAGAGAAGCTCGTGGACGATCGAGGGCCGGTGCAGGCGCTTGGTGGTCAGCAGGGGGAATCCGTGCGCGAGGTCGAAGCGCATCTGGTAGCCGAAGACGCCCTTGGTCCCGGTGCCGGTGCGGTCGCCGCGGACCGCGCCACGGTCGCGGACATGACGCATCAGATCGAGATATTGCCGCATGCCACCCCCCGTATCCCGACCCCGCGTCGGGTTTGAATTGGCCGCGAAGCGTCCTATATTGTCAATGCCGGTCAGCCGGCTATGGCGATAAACGGCCTGTGCAATAAGCGAAGCGGACCCGGGGGCAGTACCCGGCGCCTCCACCAAACCTCATTCCCGCCGCCTCGGCGGGGGCTGCATGGGGGCGAAACAGGATCGACGCGCGTGTAAAGACTCGCTCTTCGCCCGGCATGGTACCGCCGTTATCGGGCCGACCTGAAAGATGCCAACGACAACGATTTGGCACTCGCTGCCTAGCCTTGCTGGGTAAGCGCGGTTCGGGGGGCGCCGGGCAACAGAAGCCCCCCACTCTCCAGCCCGCCGGCGCTGTCAGGTCAGGGTGATGTCGAACAGCGAAGAGTCTCTCGTCCCGTATCAGGAGATGGTGGAACGCGCGCTGCGGAGCGTCCTGCGCGACGCGCTCGCCCGCGCCGAGGAGCAGGGCCTGCCCGGCAACCACCACTACTACATTTCCTTCCTCACGCGGCACGACGGCGTGACGATTCCCGACCATCTCCGCGCGCGCTACCCCGACGAGATGACCATCGTCCTGCAGCACCGGTTCTGGGGGCTCGAGGCGGGCGATGACGGGTTCTCGGTCACGCTTTCCTTCGGCGGCAAGTCGGAGCGCCTCGCCGTGCCCTACGAAGCGGTGACCGCGTTCATGGACCCGGCGGTCGATTTCGGCCTCCGCTTCGGTCCCCAGCCGGACGGGGACGCGGGCGACGCGCCGGCCGAGGGGGATGGCGAGCAACCGCAAGCCGACGCAGGAACCGTGGTCACGCTCGACAGCTTCCGCAAGACCTGATGAGACGCAGGCACCGGGCGATCCGGCACCGTCCCGGATCGGCTATGATGGGTTGCGTTGCACCAATCGTTCGGATGGGGCCATGGCGGAGCTGGAAATCGGCGTGATCGGGGCGGCCGGCCGGATGGGGGCCGCGGTCGTACAGGAAATATTCGATACCGAAGGCTGCGCGCTGGTCGCCGCCGCCGACGCCGCCGGGCATCCGGCGATTGGCGAGGACGCGGGGTCGCGCGCGGGGGTCGGCGCGCTCGGCATCCCGATCGGCGACGACCCGGCCTCGGTCTTCGAGCGCGCCCGGGTGGCGATCGAGTTCTCGCTGCCCGACGCGACGACCCGGCACGCGGCGATGGCGGGAGAGGCGGGCACCCCGCATGTCATCGGCACGACCGGTCTCGATGCGGCACAGGAGCGCGCGCTCGGCGAGGCCGCCAAAGGCGCTCCCATCGTGATCGCGCCCAATATGAGCCTCGCGGTCAACATCCTGTTCGCGCTCACCCGGCAGGTTGCCGGCATCCTCGACGACCGCTTCGACATCGAGATCGTCGAGATGCACCACAAGCACAAGGTCGATGCGCCGTCCGGCACGGCGATCGGCCTCGGCCGCGCCGCCGCGGCGGGCCGCGGGGTCGCGCTCGAGGCGGTCTCCCAGATGACGCGCGAAGGCCATACCGGCGCCCGCCGACAGGGCGATATCGGCTTCGCGGTGCTGCGCGGCGGCGACGTGGTGGGCGACCACTCGGTGGTCTTCGCGGTCGAGGGCGAACGGCTGGAGCTCACCCACAAGGCCTCTTCGCGGCGCATCTTTTCGCGCGGCGCGGTGCACGCGGCGCGCTGGGCCGCCTCCCAGAAGCCCGGCCTCTACGGCATGGCGGACGTGCTCGGCCTGTGACCGGTCACGCGGCCGTATCCGGGGCGGCCGCGTGCCGACGGCCGGCCTCCCACGCGATCAGGGCCCGCTTGCGCGCGCTGCCCCAGCGATAGCCGGTCTCGAACCGTCCCGACGCCCGGATCGCGCGGTGGCAGGGAATCAGAACGGCGATCGGGTTGGCGCCGACCGCCTGCCCCACCGCGCGGCCCGCGCCCGTCCTGCCGATCGCCCGCGCGATCTCGCCGTAGCTCACGAGCCGCCCCGGCGGCACCCGCAGCAGCGCCTCCCAGACCTTGATCTGAAAATTGGTGCCGCGCGCCCACAGGCGGATCGGAGAGGCGCCGGCCTCGCCGCCCCGGGCCAGCGCCTGTCCCGCGCAACGCCAGGTCTGCGCGGCGTCCTCGACCAGCCGCGCATGGGGCCAGGCGGCGGCGAGCGCCGCCACCGGATCTTCGCCCTCCTGCTCGAAGGCGATGCGGCAAACCCCGCGCTCCGTCGTCGCAGCCAGAAACCGTCCGAACGCGCCGTCATGGCGACCGTAGCGGATCTCCAGACTCCGTCCGCCTGCGCCGATCTCGCCCGGCGTCGCGGCCTCCAGGGTGACACACAGATCGTGCAGCCGCCCCGGGCCGGACAGCCCGACATCGAGCGCGGCATCCAGCACCGAGCGCGCATCCATCAGCGCCTCGCGCGCATGGTCGAGGGTGACGTAGCGGAGGAAGAGCTTCGGGCTCACCCCCGCCCAAGCGGTGAACAGGCGTTGCAGGTGGAAGGGGCTCATGCCGATGCCCGCCGCGACCTCTTCGAGCCCCGGCTGGCGAAGCCTGTGCTCCTCGATATAGCGGATCGCCCGCTCAATCCTGGCGTAGGTCGCGTTCCCATTCATCGTCCCTGCCCTCGTCGAATGCGCTTGCACGCCGACGATAGGAACGCCTATCCGGCCGGGCCACCCGTATCTTGCGCTGCGCGGGCGCCCGCCGGCGGACGCCTCAGCCGCTCCAGGGCGGCGGTCAGGGCGCGCGCCAGCTCGAGCCGTTCCTCCGGCGCGAGGAATCCGCCGACCGCCAGGCGCCGGCCGTGCGAAGTCAGCACGAGCTGGCTCGCGTGCTCCGGCGGATCGTCCATCTCCACCCGCAGCCAGTAGGGCTGAAAGCGCCACGACTGGTGACGGCGTCCCGGCCCGATCCGCTCCACAACCAGCGCGGTCTCGGTCAGAAGCAGGGTTTCATGCATGCGGCCGCTGCGGTAATTCGCCTTGAACGCGACATAGATCAGCAACACGTCGAGCCCGAAAAAGCCCAGCACCGGCCAGGCGCCGATCAGTGCGAAGGCCAGGCCGGCGCCGAACGCCACCGCGACGATGGCGGCCATCAGGACGACGAATCCCCTCGGGCTCAGGCTGCGATGCGGTTCCAGGGTGGCCTGGAATATCGGTGCGGTCTCGGGGGCCATCGGTGGATCATAGGCGGCTCCCCTTAGCCAGCCAATCCGGGCTAGTCTCTTGCCATGCCGCGACCCATGCCGCTCGCCGATGTCGACGCGTTCTACCGCCGCCTCGCGGAGACCATGCCGGCGCCCAGGGGCGAGCTCGAATACCTCAACGAATTCACCCTGCTGGTCGCCGTCGTCCTGTCGGCCCAGGCGACCGATGTCGGGGTCAACAAGGCAACGGGCCCTCTGTTTGCCGTCGCCGATTCGCCGGAGAAGATGATCGCGCTGGGCGAGGCGAGGCTCAGGGACCACATCCGCACCATCGGGCTCTACCGCAACAAGGCGAAGAACGTGATCGCGCTGTCCGAGGCGCTGGTCGCGGATTTCGGCGGCATGGTTCCGCGCGACCGGGACGCGCTCGAGAGCCTGCCCGGGGTGGGACGGAAGACCGCCAACGTGGTGCTCAACATCGCCTTCGGCGAGCCCACCATCGCGGTCGACACCCATGTCTTCCGGGTCAGCAACAGGACCGCGCTTGCGCCCGGCAAGGACGTCCGCGCGGTCGAGGATGCCCTGGTCCGCCGCACGCCGGCGCGCTGGAAGCAGCACGCCCACCACTGGCTGATCCTGCACGGGCGCTACGTCTGCAAGGCCCGGCGGCCCGACTGCCCCGCCTGCGTCGTCGCCGGTCTCTGCCGCTACCGGGCCAAGACCGTCTGAGGTTCAGCCCGTCGGTTGCTGCCGGGCGTGCCGGGCGAGGGCGTTGAGGCACTCGCGCGGCGGGGTCTGTTCGCCGCCCGGCGCCCAGGACTCGATATGACGGACCCGGAGGGTCTCGTCGCTGCCGGTCGCCCCGACATAGAGAAACAGGGCGAGCGCGCAGGTCCCATGGCGGTAGCGCCAGAGCTCCGTGGGCTTCTCGCGGCGTATGAAGGACGGCGGGCCAAGCAGCGCCCTGACCTCGTTCCGATCGAGGCCGATAAGGCTGTCCGGCTCGATGTCGAGCGACGCCGCCTGCTCGGGCTCCGGCTCGGGTGGCGGTGGTGGCGGCTCAGCCGACGCGGCTTCGGCCGACCCCGCCCGCTCTCCTCCGCCTGCCGGGAGGGCGGGCAGCGGCTGCTCCTGAGGGGCGGGAGGCGGGGTGTGCTGCGGAACCAGCGGGTTCTCGATGCGACAGGAGACGACACCCGCCAGAACGGCGACTGCCAACGCTACCCGACAGGCGGCGAAAATGGTCTAGCCGACCGGCGACTCGGCCGCGAGGACGGGGGCCGCCTCACGCGAATCGTCTTCCGAACAGGGCTGCAGCTCGCCGACGATGACGCCGCCGCGCTCCACTTCCAGCTGGCCGAAGGAGATCTTGCCCAGAATCCGCCCCGAGGCGCGTACGATCAGCGTTTCGCGGGCGACCAGGGACCCTTCGACGGTACCGCTGATTTCCGCCGTTTCGACATCCGCATCGCCCTTGAAGACGCCGGTGCGGGCGACCTCCAGCTCCCGGCAGCCCTCCATCCGGGTCTCGACGAATCCCTCGACGATCAGCTTTTCGCAGGACTGGATCTGGCCGTTGAGCGAGATGCTGCGGCCGACCAGGAGACACTTGCCCTCGCTGTCGGCGCCGGGAGCGATGCGTCGAGCGGGCTCCGTTGCAGGGGCGCTGACGCGTCGCGCGGGTCTGGTCTGGACGACCGCCGCCGGCGTTGGCGATGCCGCCCGGGCGGGCTCCCGGGACGGGACGTCGAGCGACGTTTCCGCTCCCGTATCTTCTTGCTGCGGCACGTCCCCGGGGATCTCTTCCTCGCCGGACTTGGCCTCTTCAGCGTCGTTCCTCTTGCGACCGAACATATCCAATACCCCCTGGCCGGCGTCCGACGACATGCTCATCCCCTCTGCCTCCGAATCGGGCCGGACGGCGGCGTCATGTCCCTCCTTGACGCCGTTCCATGGCGTCGAACTCGTGCACCATAAACGCTGTCGCGATCATCGGCATCAACCAATTGATGACCGGGATGCTCAGTAGAAGCGTGATCAGAATCCCCCCGACAAAAACCCGCCACCGGGATTTCCGGAACACGCGCCGCGCCGCGCGCGGTTCCAGTCGGCGCAGCGCGACCAACTCGAAATATTCGCGGCCCAACAAATAACCGTTCAATCCATAGAAAACAAAGACATTTATTCCCGGCACCAAGTACAGCGGCAGGACCAGTAGATTGAGCGCCAGCGCAATCAGGACGAGCTTCCCAGTGGAGAAGGTGGACGACAATATCGACTGACCCGGCGCCTCCGGCTTGTCAGGGTAATGCTTGGCATCGACCGCATCGGCGATTTCCTCGAGGAAGAGGCCGACCGCCAAGGTGGCGATGAGCGGGAACAGCACGATGCTGAGCACCACCGCGCCCGCCCCGGCGACTGCCTTGATCGTCCAGTCCAGCCAGCCGATGCCGACCAGCTCGATGGCGTGAAGCGCCCAGCCCACGGCAAGGATCAGCGCGGCGAACAGAGCTGCGGAGATCGCGACGGTCTTGAGGGCGACGGCGCGGAAGGCCGGATCGAAGGCCTGTCGAACGGCGAGCAGCAGGTTCCTTGGCATCGGCGGCACTCGAACGGCGGAAGGGCACTGCGCGGGTTCGCCCGACCCGAGTCCGCCATTATACTGGCGCGGCGCCAGAGTCGCGACCGCACGCACCCGGAGAGGTATCCATGGCCGCCGACCCCGCGACGTTCGACGCCGTCGGCCTCGGCAACGCGATCGTCGACGTCGTGGTGCAGACCGACGACGCCACGCTCGCCGAGCTCGCGCTGCGAAAGGGCGCGACGACGTTGATCGATGCCGACCGGGCGTCCGGGCTGCAACGCTATGTCGAGGACGGACTCGAGGTTTCCGGCGGCTCGGCGGCGAACACCATCGCCGGGCTCGCCTCGCTGGGCGGCAGGGGCGCCTTTCTCGGCAAGGTGGGCGGCGACCGGCTGGGCGCGGTGTTCCGCACCGATATCGGGGCGATAGGCGTGGAATACCGCTCGCCGCCGGCGCCTGCCGGTCTTGAGACCGCGCGCTGCCTGGTCCTGGTCACGCCCGATGCGGAGCGGACGATGCTGACCTTTCTCGGCGTTTCCACCGCTTTCGGCCCGGAGGACGTCGATCCCGAGCTGATCGGCAAGGCGGCGATCACCTATCTGGAGGGGTACCTGTTCGACGAGGAGCGGGCGAAGGCGGCATTCGTGCGCGCCGCCGAGCTCGCCCATGCCGCCGGCCGCAAGGTCGCGCTGTCGCTCTCCGATCCGTTCTGCGTCGAACGCCACCGCGGCGCGTTCCGCCATCTCGTGCACGGCCATATCGACATCCTGTTCGCCAACGAGGCCGAGATCACCGCGCTCTACGAGGTCGAAAGCTTCGACGAGGCTTGCCGGCTCGCGGGCGCCGAATGCGCCTTTGCGGCGCTCACCAGAGGGGCCGCCGGTTCGTCAATCGTCGCCGACGGCAGGATCTCGCGGGTCGCCGCGGCGCCGGCCTCGCGGGTTCTCGACACCACGGGTGCCGGCGATCTCTATGCCGCGGGCGTCCTGTTCGGACTCACCCGCGGCTATGCGCCCGAGCGGTGCGGGAGCATCGGCGCCATCGCCGCGGCCGAAATCGTCGGCCATTACGGCGCCCGTCCGTTGGCGCGGCTTGCCGATCTGTTGCCTGCCGCCTGAACGGCGGCGGATATCCGGATCCGGCAAGGCACGCCCGGCATGGAGCTTCGCAACATTGCCCTGATCGCGCATGTCGATCACGGCAAGACGACGCTCGTCGATTCGATGTTCCGGGCAGCGGGCGCAATACGCGCCAACCAGCGCATCGCCGACCGCGCACTCGACTCGGGCGACCAGGAACGCGAGCGCGGCATCACCATCCTCGCCAAATGCACCGCCGTGCTCTGGCGCGGAACCAAGATCAACATCGTCGACACCCCGGGGCACGCCGATTTCGGCGGCGAGGTGGAGCGTATCCTGTCGATGGTGGACGGCGCGCTGCTGCTGGTCGACGCCGCCGAAGGCCCCATGCCGCAAACCAAGTTCGTTCTCGCCAAGGCGCTCGGGCGCGGGCTCGCGCCGATCGTGGTGATCAACAAGGTGGACCGCCGCGACGGCCGGCCGCATGCGGTCGTCGACGCGGTGTTCGATCTGTTCGCCGCGCTCGGCGCCGACGAGCGGCAGCTCGATTTCCCCATCCTCTACGCCTCCGCCCGGGAGGGCTGGGCGGCGCGCGAGATCGATGCGCCCAGGGCCGGGATGGAGCCGCTGTTCGACGCCATACTGAACGAAATCGCGCCGCCGCTTCCCGATCCCGGCGGCGCCTTCGCCATGCTCGCCAGCATCCTCGAATACGATGCCCATCTCGGCCGGGTGCTGACCGGGCGCATCGCGCGCGGCACGGCCGAGGTCAACATGCCGGTGACCGTGCTCAACCGCGACGGCGACACCGTGGAGCAGTCCCGCATGACCAAGCTGTTGACCTTCAACGGGCTTGCCCGCGTGCCCGCGCGACGGGTCTCCGCCGGCGACATCGTGGCGATCGCCGGGCTAAAGACCGCGACCGTCGCCGATACCGTCGCCGCGGCGGAGCGCCCGGTCGCGCTCTCCGCATCGCCGGTGGATCCGCCGACGCTTGCCATGCGGTTCACCATCAACGATTCGCCGCTGGCCGGAAACGACGGCGACAAGGTGACCTCGCGCCTGCTGCGCGACCGCCTGTTCCGCGAGGCCGAAAGCAACGTCGCCATCGACCTGAGCGCCATCGAGGGCGAGGACGGCGTCGAGGTGCGCGGCCGGGGAGAGCTGCAGCTCGGCGTCCTGATCGAGACCCTGCGGCGCGAGGGCTTCGAGCTGTCGGTGTCGCGGCCGCGCGTGCTCTACCGGGTCGACCCCGCAACCGGTGCCCGGCTGGAGCCGCTCGAAGAGGTGATCGTCGACGTCGACGACGGCCATGTCGGTGTGGTCGTCGAGTCGCTGGGCCGCCGGCGCGGTGAGATGTCCGACATGCGCCCGTCGGGCGGCGGCAAGACGCGGATCGGCTTCATCGCGCCGTCGCGCGGGCTGATCGGCTTCCTCGGCGAGCTGATGAACGACACCCGCGGCACCGGGGCGATGAGCCGCGTCTTCCACGGCTACGGGCCGCATCGCGGGCCAATGGAAGACCGCCGGCGCGGCGTGCTGATCTCGACCGGCGACGGGGAGGCGGTGGAATACGCGCTGCGCAACCTGGAGGAGCGCGGTGTGCTGTTCGTCGAACCCGGCGAGCGGGTCTATCGCGGGATGATCGTCGGCGAACACAGCAGGGGCAACGACCTCGAGGTCAACCCGCTCAGGACCAAGCAGCTGACCAATATCCGCGCCGCCGGCAAGGACGACGCGATCCGGCTGACACCGGCGCGCCGGCTGCGGCTGGAGGAGGCCATCTCCTACATCGCCGGAGACGAGCTGGTCGAGGTGACGCCCAGGAGCATCCGGCTGCGCAAGACGCTGCTCGACCCCCATGCGCGGCGGCGGGCGTCGCGCGGCGCCGGCTGAGCGGTGACCGGCGGCGCGCCCAGGGGCGGGCCGACCCTGCTGCCGGCCGTCGGCAGGCGGGCGCTGCCGCCGCCCGGTCAGTCGGGGGAGGCTTCGAGGCCGTAGCCGGCCGACCGGACGGTGCGGATGACATCGGACTGGCCGCCGTCGTTGAGCGCCTTGCGCAGCCGGCGGATGTGCACGTCCACCGTCCGCGTGTCGACATAGATGTCGTGGCCCCAGACGGCGTCGATCAGCTGGTCGCGCGAGAACACGCGGCCGGGGTGCTCCATCATGTAGCGCAGCAGGCGGAACTCGGTCGGGCCGAGCCGGACGCCGCGGCCGTTCCTCGTCACCCGGTGCGCGGCGAGATCCATCTCGATGTCGCCGAAGGCAAGCCGGTCCGCGGCGAGAGCCGGACGCACCCGGCGCAGCACGGCGCGGATTCGGGCAAGCAGCTCGTCGGTCGAGAAGGGCTTCGAGATGTAGTCGTCCGCGCCGGTGTCGAGTCCCCGGATGCGGTCCGCCTCCTCGGCGCGCGCGGTGAGGATGATGATCGGCACGTTGCGGGTGGCCGGCTTCCGCCGGAGCTGGCGGCAGACTTCGATGCCGCTCATATGCGGCATCATCCAGTCGAGCAGCACCAGATCGACCCGCTGTTCGGCGACAACCATCAGCGCCTCCTCGCCGTCGGAGGCGGTGACCACGTCGAGCCCTGCGCGTTCCAGGTTGTAGCGCAGCAGCGTCACCAGATCCGCCTCGTCATCGACCAGCAGGATGACCGGTCTCATCGCGCTCCGTTCTTTGCGCTGGCGGTGACGACGCGGGTCATTTCGCATCGCTGCCGACCTCGTGATCGGCGGTGCTGCCGCGCGGCCGCGTCCGGCGCATGCGCGTGCCTTCCACCAGGTAGTGGATGATCTCGGCGATGTTGGTCACATGGTCGCCGATGCGCTCGATATGCTTGGCGATGAACAGGAGATGGGTGCAGGGGGTGATGCTCCGCGGATCCTCCATCATGTAGGTCAACAGCTCGCGGAACAGGCTGGTGTACATGTCGTCGACCTCGCGGTCGGAGGCCCAGACCGCCATCGCCTTGTCGACGTTGCGCTCGACATAGGCGTCCAGCACCTCCTTGATCATCTGCTGGACCTGTCGGCTCATCCGCGGAATCGCGTGTACCGGCCGCACCGGCGCCACCTCCGAGAGCGCCAGCGACCGCCGCGCGATGTTCGAGGCGTAGTCGGCGATGCGTTCGAGGTCGGCGGCGATCTTCAGCGCCGAAACGATGTTGCGCAGGTCGAGCCCCATCGGCTGGCGCAGCGCGATCAGCACCGTCGCCTTCTCGTCGATCTCGTAGTTGAGGTCGTCCACCCGCTCGTCGTCGGCGACGACCGTTTCCGCGAGGTCGGGGTTGCGGTTGACCAGCGCCTCGATCGCGCGGGCGATCTGCGACTCGGTGAGGCCGCCCATCCGCGCGATCATGTCGTTGAGGTCGCGCAGCTCCTCGTCATAGGACCTGACGATGTGTTCGGCTTCCATGCCCACTCCTTCAACCGTCCGGTCGGCCGCGCCGCTAGCCGAAGCGCCCGGTGATGTATCCCTGCGTGCGTTCGTCGCTGGGGTTGGTGAAAATCTGCTCGGTGCTGCCTACCTCCACCAGATTGCCGAGATGGAAGAAGGCGGTCTTCTGCGATACCCGCGCGGCCTGCTGCATCGAATGGGTGACGATGACGATGGTGAAGTTCTCCCGCAGCTCGTCGATCAGCTCCTCGATCCGGGCGGTGGCGATGGGGTCGAGCGAGGAGCACGGCTCGTCCATCAGGATCACCTCCGGGCTGATGGCGATCGCGCGGGCAATGCACAGCCTCTGCTGCTGGCCGCCGGAGAGGCCGGTTCCGGGCTCGTCGATGCGATCCTTGACCTCTTCGAGCAACCCGGCGCGGTCGAGGCTCGAATGGACGATGTCGTCGAGCTCGGCGCGGTTCGCCGCGGTGCCGTGGATGCGCGGGCCGTAGGCGACGTTGTCGTAGATCGATTTGGGGAACGGGTTGGGCTTCTGGAACACCATGCCGACGCGCGCACGCAGCAGCACCACGTCGAGGGACGGGTCGTAGATGTCCTCCCCGTCGAGCGTCATCCGGCCGACGACGCGGCAGCTCTCGATGACGTCGTTCATCCGGTTGAGGCAGCGCAGGAAGGTCGACTTGCCGCAGCCCGACGGGCCGATCAGCGCCGTCACCTGATGTTCCGGGATGTCGATGTCGACGTTCCTCAGCGCCTCCTTCTCGCCGTAAAAGACGCCCACCCCCGTCGCCTCGATCTTGGTCGCCGGGATGTTGCGGCGTGCGGGCTCGATTCCTTCCCCGCCGCTCGGATCCGCGGTCCGGGCCGCCGTCGCCGTCGCTTCGTTCATCGTTTCCCTCCGTCCGGCGGGGCTCGTCTCCGGGCTACCAGCGCCGTTCGAATTTTCGTCTCAGATAGATCGCCACCGCGTTCATGACCACCAGGAAACCGAGCAGGATCATGATCGCGGCGCTGGTCTTCTCGACAAAGCTCCTCTCCGGCATGTCGCTCCAGAGATAGATCTGCACCGGCAGCACGGTGGCCGGGCTCAGCGGGTCGGTCGGAATGTCGACTATGAAGGCGACCATGCCGATCATCAGCAGCGGCGCGGTCTCGCCGAGCGCCTGGGCCATGCCGATGATGGTGCCGGTGAGGATGCCGGGCAGCGCCAGCGGCAGCACGTGGTGGGTGATCACCTGCAGCTTCGACGCGCCGATGCCGAGCGCCGCCTCGCGGATCGAGGGCGGCACCGCCTTCAGCGCCGCGCGGGTCGCGATGATGATCGTCGGCAGCGTCATCAGCGCCAGCACCATGCCGCCGGCCAGCGGCGCCGAGCGCGGCACCCCGAAGAAGTTGAGGATCACCGCGAGCCCGAGCAGCCCGAAGACGATCGACGGCACCGCCGCGAGGTTGTTGATGTTGACCTCGATCAGGTCGGTCCAGCGGTTCTTGGGCGCGAATTCCTCGAGATAGACCGCCGCCCCGACGCCGACCGGGAAGGACAGCAGCAGCGTCACCATCATGGTGAAGAACGAGCCCATGATGGCGCCCCAGATCCCCGCGAGCTCCGGCTCGCGCGAGGCGCCGGACGAGAAGAACCGGGTGTTGAACCTGGTCTCCACCCGGTCGTCCGCCGCAAGCGCGTCGAACCAGGCGAGCTGCCTGTCCTTGATCGGGCGTTCCCGTTCCGGGCGGTCGCGCGCGATCTTGCCCTTGACCAGCATGTCGACATGGTCGGAGGCGGTCAGCCAGACCTCTTGGCGGGTGCCGACGATCGAGGGGTCGGCCAGTACCATGTCGCGCAGATCGTCCTCCGCGCCCTGGCTCAGCAGGGCGTAGAGCGAGCGCCGGTCGCGCCGCTTCCTCGCATCCCCGAACCGGTCGCGCAGCGCCTTCTTGTAGATCGCTCCGTAATTGGCCCCGGCGAGGGCTTCGGGTGAGTTCTTGCCCGACGGGTCGAATTGCTCGGCGTCGAAGAGCACGTCGAGCTTGATATGGGTGTGGACGAACGCCTGATAGCCCTGGGCTACGATGCTGAACAGGAGCCAGACCAGCGCGACCATGGCGATGGCGATGGCGACGACGCCATAGGCCTTGAACCGCCGTTCCGCGGCGTAGCGGCGGCGCAGCCGGCGCGCATCCAGCGTCGGCCGGCTCGGCGCCGGGTCCCGCCGTCCCGCGCCCGATACGTCTGCCGCGTCAGTCATATTGCTCCCTGTACTTGCGCACCACGTGCAGGGCGACGACGTTCATCGCCAGCGTGATGACGAACAGCGCGAGGCCGAGGGCGAACGCCGCCAGGGTCTTGGCGCTGTCGAATTCCTGGTCGCCGATCAGCAGGGTGACGATCTGGACGGTCACCGTGGTCACCGCCTCGAACGGGTTGGCGGTGAGATTCGCGGCGAGCCCCGCCGCCATGACCACGATCATCGTCTCGCCGATCGCCCGGCTGACCGCGAGCAGGCACGCCGCGAAAATGCCGGGGAGAGCGGCCGGCAGGATCACCCGCCTGATGGTCTCCGACTTGGTGGCGCCCATCGCGAGCGAGCCGTTGCGCAGCGATTGGGGCACGGCGTTCATCACATCGTCCGACAGCGAGGAGATGAACGGGATGATCATGATCCCCATCACCGTCCCGGCGGCGAGCGCGCTCTCCGAGGCCACGTCGAGCCCGACCGATTCGCCGATCCCGCGGAACAGCGGCGCGACGGTCAGCGCGGCGAAGAATCCGTAGACCACCGTCGGAATACCGGCCAGGATCTCGACCACCGGCTTGACCGCGCCGCGCACCCTGAGATCGGCGTAGTCCGACAGGTAGATCGCCGAGAGCAGGCCCACCGGCACCGCTATCAGCATGGCGATCAGGGTGATCAGCATGGTTCCCGCGAATAGCGGGATCGCCCCGAACACGCCGGTCGAGCCGACCTGGTCGGCGCGCAGCGCGGTCTGCGGGCTCCATTCGACGCCGAAGACGAAATCGAAAAACGGGATCTTGCCGAAGAACCGGATCGACTCGAAGATCAGCGAGAGCACGATGCCGATTGTGGTCAGAATGGCGATCGACGAACACGCGATGAGCAGGACGTCGATCGTCCTCTCGACCTGGTTGCGCGCCCGAAGCGCCGGCGCGACGCGGCCCCGCGCGAAGGCGAGCCCCGCCAGGGCGAGTGCGAGGGCGATCACCGCGAGCGCGCCATTGCCGGTCGCGTCCAGGCGGTTGAGATGCGCCGCCGCCTCCGCCACGTGCGGCGCGGCGCGGCTCGCCGGGATGGTGCCGTCGGCGGCGTTGCGGATGTCGTTCAGCAGGAGCGACATCCGGTCCGGGCCGAGACTGCGCATCGCCTCCGGCAAGGCGGAGACCACGATGCTCTCGATGACGCTGGGCTGGGCGAGCAGCCAGAGCACGAAAATCCCGAGCGCCGGCAGGGCGCACCACAGCGCTACGTAGGCACCGTAATAGCCGGGCCGCGAATGCAGCGAATGGCTGCGTCCGCCGGCCAGCGCGAGGGCCCGGCGACGGCCGAAGTAGTAACCGAATATCGAAAGCGCGAGCAGCGCGATGATCAGTGAAAGCGGAGACATTGCCCGTTGAATCGCTTTCGGCTGCCGGCGTCGGTCGCGAAGGTCGCCGACCCGGCGGCGACCGAGGCTGCCCGGCCGCTACCCAGCTACATGGAGAGCTTGGCGCCGGCCATCGCGGCGCTGCCGATCCTCTTGCGGTCCTCGTCGGACAGCGGGATCAGGCCCTTGTCGACGAGATAGCCTTCCGGACCCCAGGCGCGCTCGGCGGTGAATTCGCCGATAAATTCCTCGATGCCCGGGATGACCCCGACATGCGCCTGCTTGACGTAGAAATACATCGAGCGCGACACCGGGTACTCGCCGCTCGAGATGGTCTCGAACTCGGGCGCGACGCCATTGACCATCGTGCCCTGGATCCGGTCGGCGTTCGAATCGAGAAAGCTGAAGCCGAAAATGCCGTAGGCGTTCGGGTTGGCGACCAGCTTCTGGATGATCAGCACGTCGTTCTCACCCGCGTCGATGAAGGCGCCGTCCTCGCGGATGCCGTGGCAGATCGCCTTGTAGCGCTTCTTGTCCTTCTTCTTCATCGCCTCGATCGCGGGGAACTTCTTGCAGCCCCCTTCCATGGCGAGCTCGACGAAGGCGTCCCGCGTGCCGGAGGTCGGCGGCGGTCCGAGGACCTCGATCTTGCGCTTGGGGAGCGACGCGTCGATGTCGCTCCACATCTTGTACGGGTTGTCCTTGAGCGTCTCGCCCGTGCCGTCGGCCGGCACCGACTTGGCCAGCGCGAGGAACAGCTGCTTCAGGGTGATCCGGGTCGGCTTGGCCTTCCTCGAGTTGGCCAGCACGATGCCGTCATAGCCGATCTTCACCTCGGTGATCGCCTTGACGCCGTTCCTGGCGCAACGGTCGACCTCGGACTTCTTGATCCGGCGCGAGGCATTGGTGACGTCGGGATGCCGGACGCCGACGCCCGCGCAGAACAGCTTGAGGCCGCCGCCCGAGCCGGTGCTCTCGACGACGGGCGTCTTGAACTCGGTCGACTTGCCGAACTGTTCGGCGACCGCGGTCGAGAACGGGAAGACCGTCGACGAGCCGACGATGCGGATCTGGTCGCGTGCCTGGGCAGAGGTCGCGACCGCGATGGAGGCCACCGCCGCGGCAGCGAGCATGTTGCGCTTGTTCATGATATCTCCGTCTCGGATTTGCGGGTGTCGAGGCAGCGCGAATCTCTGTTCGGCCAGTTCGGGCGGGCCCTGTCTACCCCGGACGCCGACGGCGTTAAGCGTCCTGCGAGACCTCGATATGAAATTCTTGTTACGCTTTGATGACAGTCTCGGCGACTCTTGCCTGCTCAGGCGCATCGGGTTCCGGGTCGGCGCGCGGAAGGCGCACGGTAAACACGCTGCCGACCCCGAGCTCGCTCTCGATGGCGAGCTCGCCGCGGTGACGGTTGACGATGTGCTTGACGATCGCCAGCCCCAGCCCGGTGCCGCCCATCTCGCGCGAGCGCGCCGTGTCGACCCGGTAGAACCGCTCCGTCAGGCGCTGCAGATGCTCCGCCGGGATGCCTTCGCCCTGGTCGCTGACGGCAACCCGTACGGAGCCCGTCGCCTGCGTCCGATCGCCCGGACCGTCCGGCGTGGCGCCGCCGATGGAGATGCCGACCGACGAGCCTTCCGCGCCGTACTTGATCGCGTTGTCGATCAGGTTCTGGAACAGCTGAATCAGCTCGTCGCGCTCGCCCACAACCTCCGCTTGGGCGATATCGCCGTCGATCGACAGCGCGATGCGGCGCGACCGGGCGGCGAATTGCAAGGAGTCCACCACCGGGGGGATCACCGAGGACAGCGATACCGCCGACGACGGCGGAAGGTGTTCGTTGAGCTCGATCTTCGAGAGCGACAGGAGATCGTTCACCAGCCGGCTCATCCGCTCCGCCTGGGTGCCCATCATCCCGAGGAACCGGTCGAACGCCGCCCGATCCTCCCTGGCGGGGCCGCGCAACGTCTCGATGCAGCCGAGCAGCACCGAGATCGGCGTCCTCAGCTCGTGGCTCGCATTGGCGACGAAATCCGCCCGCGTGCGGCCGTGGCGCCGGATCGCGGTGACGTCGGTAACCGCGATCAGGGCGAGGGTTCCGTCCGGCGCCGGCTCGGGCAGCGCGGCGATGCGGGCGGCCGGCTCGAGATCGGACCCCGCGAGATGGAAGTCGATCTCCTCGGCCGTGCCGGTGGCGATCACCCGTTCGGCGGCCTCCAGAACCCCGGGATCGCGCAGCGCGGCAACCAGGTCGGCGCCGACCGGATCGACCCCGAGCAGCGCCGTCGTGCTGCGCGAGGCGCGCACGATGCGCCGGTCGCCGTCGATCGCGATCACCGGGTCGGGCAGGCTGTCGAGTACGGTCTCCGCCGACGCGCTGCTCGTCGCGAGATCGCCGAGACGCTGGTGCAGCGCCGCCGTCGAATCGGCGAACGCCGATGCCAGCCGGCGCGAGACCAAAGGCGATTCCAGGTGCAGGCGCTCCGGCGCGCTGCCGGCGTCGAGGCGGTTCAACCGATCCGCGAACCGCGACAAATCCGATAGATGGCGCCTGACCGGCAGCCACAGCGCCGCCGCCGCCACCGCCGCGCCCGCCGCCGCCACGCCGAACCCGAGCTCCCCGGCCAGCACGAGCACCAGCAGGACTCCGGCGAACGGGCCCGCGAGAACCACGATCGCCCAGATAAGCGCTCGCTTCGGTACCGGATCGCTGTCCATATCGTCACGCGGCCGGTCCGGCCCTTCACTCCGACGCGGCGATGATGCTAGCGATTCAGGCGTCTGCCGCCAAGCGGCCGTGTGGCTGGCGCCGCGCACGGCATGATAGGGTGCCGGATGTCCATGACCGACGCGGCCGGACAGCGCGAAGACGCCGCGCCTTCGACCGGCGAGGATGCCGGCGGCAAGGGACGCGCGCGGGACGCCGCCGCGACGCCGATGATGGCGCAGTATCTCGCCGTCAAGGAGGCCCATCCGGGCTGCCTGCTGTTCTACCGCATGGGCGATTTCTACGAGCTGTTCTTCGACGACGCGGTCGCCGCCGCCAGGGCGCTCGACATCACGCTCACCCGTCGCGGCCGCCACCGGGGCGCCGACGTGCCGATGTGCGGTGTGCCGGTCCATGCTGCGGAGACCTATCTGGAGCGGCTGATCCGCAAGGGCTTCCGGGTGGCGGTCTGCGAACAGACCGAAGACCCGGTGCAGGCGCGCAAGCGCGGCGCCAAGTCCCTGGTCGCCCGCGAGGTGGTGCGCGTGGTCACCCCCGGCACCCTCACCGAGGACTCGCTGCTGGAGGCGCGGCGCCACAACTACCTCGCCGCCCTCGCCGAGGCCGAAGGGCTTCTCGGGTTCGCCTGGATCGACATCTCCACCGGTGCATTCCAGGCCCAGCCGCTCGACCCGGGCATGGTGGCCGAGGCGATGGCGCGCGTCGATCCGGGCGAGCTCATCCTCTCGGAGCGGCTGGCGGCGCAGCCGGATATCGACGCTGCCCTGGAAGGCTGGGACGGCCTGGCCACGCCGCTGCCCGGTGCGCGCTTCGACAGCGTTTCCGGCCGGCGGCGGCTCGAAGCTCATTACGGGGTCCGTTCGCTGGATGCCTTCGGCGCCTTCTCGCGAGCCGAGATCGCCGCCTGCGGGGCGGCGCTCGACTATGTCGCGCTGACCCAGCAGGGCCGGCTGCCGCGAATCGAGCCGCCGCGGCGGCTCGGGCCGGGCGCGGCGATGGAGATAGACGCCGCCACCAGGCGCAATCTCGAGATCGTGCGGTCGCTGTCGGGGGAACGCGCCGGCTCGCTGCTCGCGGTGATCGACCTGACCGTCACCGGTGCCGGCGCCCGCGCGCTTGCCGAGCGCCTCGGTGCGCCTTTGACCGATTGCGCGGCAATTGACCGCCGCCTCGACGCGGTCCAGCATTTTGCCGCGGACGCCGCGCTACGCACCTCCTGCCGCGAAGTCCTCGCCGCCTGTCCCGACCTCCAGCGGGCGATGACGCGGCTCGCGCTCGGCCGGGGCGGCCCGCGCGACCTCGCCGCGGTGGGCGAAGCGCTGTCGCGGGCCGAAAGCCTGTCCGCGCTGCTGCAAGACGGCCCGGCAGCGTCCCCCGGCGAGCTCGAGAGCGCGGCCGCCGCGCTGACCGGCCACGCTGCGACCGTGACCGCGCTTCGCG
>JAPPGP010000117.1 GCA_028821395.1 Defluviicoccus sp. | reverse complement strand
GCGGAGCGATCTTCCGCACCAAGTTCGGCAACTTTCCGCACCGGCTCCGCCAAGAGCTTCCAGGGCCAGGTGCTTGGGACGCGCGCCCGCGTGACCCAACAGGACATCACGTCGGGGATCGGCCCCGGACGTGCAACCGATCAAGGGAGATCGACATGAACATCATCGAGAACATCGACACCATCGAAGCGGGCGCGCAGTCCGTCACGGCGACCGTCTGCGAGAGCGCGGCGCTCTTCGGCGCGACGCCCGAGCGCGACGAGTTCGACACCCGCGACATCTGGGACGCGGACGATGCGCTGACCGCCGTCGCCGAAGCCTTCCGCATCCTGGCCGAGGGTGTCGGGCCGGACGGGTTCCAGATCGCCGACGAGCGCGAGAGCCTGCTCTGGGGCTTCGTCAACATGCTCGACGCCCAGACCAACCGCCTCGACCGGGCGGCGGACAGGCTGATGCCCGAGCTTCGCGACCTCCAGCGCGCCCAGGACGGCACCGAGATCAAGTCGCTGGAGCTGGAGATGACCACCCATCGCGCGCAGTGCCTCACCGACCGTCGCGACGCCTTCGAGACCATGCGCGACGAGGCCGCCGAAGCCTACCGCGCCACCACCGGCGACGTCTGGCGGCCCCGGCGCGGCAGCCACACATCGCAGACCGGCAAGCTGACCAGCGCCGCCATCGACGCCCGCGACTTCGCCCGCGCGAGGCAGGACCGCAAGACCGCCGCGCACCTGCCGCAGGGAACGCTGGTCGCCATCACGGGCGGCAAGGACGTCGCCGACCCGGGCGCGGTGATCGACATGCTCGACAGGACCCGCGCCAAGCACGCCGACATGGTGCTCGTCCACGGCGGCGGCCCCGGCGTCGAGAGGATCGCCGCAAGCTGGGCCGAGCGCAACGGCGTCCACCAGGTCGTCTGCAAGCCGGACTGGGACCGCCACGGACGCGCCGCCCCGTTCCGCCGCAACGAGGAACTGCTCAACCTCCTGCCGAAAGGCGTCCTGGCCTTCCCCGGCAGCGGCATCACCGAGAACCTCGTGGACCGCGCCCGCCAGCTCGGCATCCCGGTCTGCCGCGCCTGACCGCAGCGCATCGCGGGCCGCGTCATCGCATCGCCGGTGGCGCGGCCCGCTTCGTTTGCGACCGGCGGCGTTGCGGCGGCGATGCCGTCCTCGCGGACGCTGCGCGTCCCGCTCGCGGTCTCGCTGCGCTCGACGAAACCGGGCTCCGGCTCCGCCGATCGCCCGCCGCCCGGCGGTTCCCGCCGGCGACGCCTTGGGGATTCGGAGCGGAACCGTCCTCGGGAACCGCCACGGCAACGTGCCGGGCGCGTCGCTTCGCGACCGCGCCTCCGGCATCGGTGATCGTGACCGGCCTCGCTCGCCCTGGCTGGCTGCGCCGGCTGCGGGCATCGCGTCGATCCGTGCGAGACCGGCACCGGCCTCGCCGTCGGCTTCGCCGACATCGCGTTCGGCCTTCGCGCCGCCCGGCATGGTGCTGCGCACCCATGCCGTGGCCCGCGCCGGACATGACGGCGATCACGCCGCCCGCAACGTGAACGCGTTCGCGCGCGGACCGGACGCCGCGACGACCGTCTCGCTGCGCTCGACAACCTCGGCGGCGTACTTTGCACGCCTGCCATCGGCACGGCCGGCGATCATGATCGCCGATGCGTCCGCTGTCGCGTGCACAGATGCGCCCCCCTCCGGCATCGCGCTGCGCGCTCCTGCCGTCGTCTCCGCCGACCTGCCGGTCGGCCATCGCGTCGTCCGCCTTTGCGTCATGCTGCGCATGACTGCTCAGGCTAATGCGTCGATGGTCGTGCACGACACGATGCACCGCGTCGGCGCTGGTGACCGTGGTCGCGGTCGCCATCGCGATCATCGCGCGCGTCGCCGTTGCCGGCCTCGCCGTCATCGGCCTCCGCAGTAGCCGCCACAGTCGCGGGCTTGCTCGTGCAGCGCCCGCCGCCGATGCCGCCATCACCGCGCTCGACACTTCGTCCCTCCGTAGTGTCGCCGAAGACGTCCACTCAAGCGCCGTGGCGGCTTCCCTCCGCCGGGTTCCCCGGCGTCGATTCCCCCATCGAAAATG
>JAPPGP010000129.1 GCA_028821395.1 Defluviicoccus sp. | reverse complement strand
CGCCGGAGCCGCCCGCGCCGCCCCCACCACCGCCGGAGCCGGAGCCGCAGCCACCGCCCGAGCCGGAGCCGCCGCCACCACCGCCCGAGCCGGAACCGGAACCGAAACCGGAACCCGAGCCAAAGCCAAAGCCAAAGCCAAAAGCGGCGGAGGTGCCGGCACCGAAAGCGAAGCCCAAGCCCGTTCAGCGGCAGGTCGCCAGGGCGGTCCCGGCGCCGCGGCGCAAGCCCAAACCGCCGCCGGATGCGTTCGACACCCTGCTGCGCGACCTGGAGCGGCAACGCAAGACCGCCGGCCAGACCCCGCGCCGGGAGACCAGCTCCGCTCCGGCGCCGGGTCCGCAGGGCAGCCTCGATCGGCGCCGACTGACCGCCACGCTGGTAGCGCGGATCCGCGAGCAGGTGCGGCACTGCTGGAATCTCCCGATCGGCATCAAGGACGCCCACAAGTTGCGCGTTGAGATCAAGATCGAACTCAACCCCGACGGGACGCTGGTGGGCAGCCCGCGTGTCGTCGACCGGCAGAGATTGACTTCCGATCCGGTCTTCCGGGCCTATGCGGAGAGCGCGGTCCGGGCGTTGCAGAACCCGGATTGCCGCCCGCTCCGCCTGCCGCTCGACTCGTACCGGGCTTGGCGGGAAATTTCTCTGAACTTCGACAGCAGGGAGTTATTGCGATGAAGACCTTTCGCCGCCTCGGTTCAGGACGCCTGCTCCGCTGCGCCGCGCTGGCTGTCTGCGTGGCCTTCGCGATGGCGATGCCCGCCGGTGCCCAGCTCCGCGTGGACATCACCCGCGGCAAGGTGGAGCCGTTGCCCATCGCGATTCCCGACTTCCAGGGCAAGGACCCAAGGAGCGCGGCCTATGGCAGGCAGGTCACCGAGGTGATCACCGACGACCTGGCGCGGTCCGGGCTGTTTCGCCCGATCGACAAGCAGGCCTTCATCCAATCCGCCGCCGATATCGGCGTTCAGCCGCGCTTCGGCGACTGGCGGCTGATCAATGCCCAGGCGCTGGTCAACGGCCTGGCCAAGGTCGAGCAGGACGGCCGGCTCGTCGTCGAGTTCAGGCTGTGGGACGTGTTCGCCCAGCAGCAGATGATCGGCACGCGATACCGCACGGCGCCGGACAACTGGCGGGTGGTCGCGCACCGGATCGCCGACAAGATCTATCAGCGGATCACCGGCGAGAGCGGCTATTTCGACACCCGCGTCGTCTACGTGGACGAGTCCGGCCCCGCCGCGCGGCGCATCAAGCGGCTGGCGATCATGGATCAGGACGGCGCCAATCACCGCTATCTGACCAGCGGCGAGCATCTCGTGCTGACGCCGCGCTTCTCGCCGACCGAGCAGGAGATCACCTTCCTCTCCTTCGTCAACAACCGGCCCCGCGTCTATGTCTACAACATCGACACCGGCCAGCAGGAGGTGCTGGGCGACTTCCCCGGCATGACCTTCGCGCCGCGCTTCTCGCCCGATGGGACCACCGTGGTCATGAGCATGGCGCGCAACGGCAATTCCGAGATCTACGCCATGGATCTGCGCACCCGGCAGGTGCGCAGGCTGACCAACCACCCGGCGATCGATACCTCGCCCTCGGTCTCTCCCGACGGCAAGCGCCTGGTGTTCAACTCGGACCGCAGCGGGCAGCAGCAGATCTATGTCATGGACATCGAGGGGGGGAGCGCACGGCGCGTGAGTTTCGGCGAGGGGCGCTACGCGACGCCGGTCTGGTCGCCGCGCGGCGACCTGGTCGCCTTCACCAAGATCAACCGCGGCCGGTTCTCGATCGGCGTGATGCGGCCCGACGGGTCGGGCGAGCGCATCCTGGTCACGGATTTCCTGGTCGAGGGTCCCACCTGGGCGCCCAACGGCCGGGTGCTGATGTATTTCCGCCAGCCGCGCGCCCGACCCGGCGCGAAGAAGCCGGGGCCGAGGCTGTTTTCGATCGACCTCACCGGGCATAACGAACGGGAGATCGACACGCCGCGCGATGCCTCGGATCCGGCGTGGTCGCCGCTCAAGCGCTGAGATGCGACAAAATATCGCATCCGTTGCAACGGCCGGCCGCGGGCCGAATATCGGGTGCAGGCGTCTGTTGAATTCCACCTGCCCGGGCGTCATATTGCGGCGGTCCGACAGCGCCCGCGCCGCAAGTCGGCGGGCGCCTGACTTCTGGGGGACGGTTCCATGCGGTTCGGGAAACTGGCGGTCGTCTTGGCCGCCGCCACGTTGTGGGGGTGCGGCTCGACCGCCGACAGGGAGGCGTCCGGCCCGGCCGCCGGCGATCCGGGCGCGGCGGCGGCATCCGAGACGCCAGCAGGCGAGGGCATCGCCTCGACGGAGTTGACGACGCAGCCGGCCATTCCGCCGGGAACGCCGGAGGATTTCGTCGTCAATGTCGGCGATCGCGTGCATTTCGGCTTCGATCGCTTCGACCTGACCGAAGAGGCGCGCAATGTGCTTCGTGGGCAGGCGGAATGGCTCAAGCGGCATGCCTCGATCACGGTCACCATCGCCGGCCACGCCGATGAGCGGGGAACGCGCGAATACAACCTCGCCCTCGGCGAACGCAGGGCGATCAGCGTGCGCAACTTCCTGATCGCCCTCGGCGTCGACCCGGGCCGGATCCGCACGGTCAGCTATGGCAAGGAACGCCCGGTGGATCCGGCGTCCACCGAAGAAGCCTGGGCGCAGAACAGGCGCGGCGTGACGCAGGTCGACATATCGTCGCTCCGGGTTACCAACTGAGCCGGCTGCCGCGCCCAAAAATAGCCATAAACCGTCCCCATCGTGAGATTCCTTCCGCGGCCCGGAAAGCCGATCGGAGAGGGGGGTCATGGACCGATGAAGCGATGCCCGGCAGGGTTGACGGGCCCGGCGGCGGCGCTGCTGACGCTCGGCCTCGTGGCGGCGTCCACCCCGGCGGCGGCGCAGTCCTTCGAACTGCTTGAACTTACCGAGCGGGTCGAACGGCTGGAGCGCGAGCTGCAGACCCTGCGGCGCCCGCCTTCCGACGCCGCCGCCGCGAAGACCCCGGACGGAGCGGCGCAGGCGGAAATCCGCCTGAACGCGTTCGAGCGCCTGCTGCGCGGCTTCGAACAGCGTATCGAGACTCTAGAGAACCAGCGGCGGCGCGACACAGAACGGCTGGACAAGCTCGCATCCGACCTCGAGCTCCGACTGCGGACGCTGGAACAGGGGGCGCCGCCGCCCGCGGCCAGCGCCGAACCCGGGGAACGAAGCCCGTCGGTCATCGGCGGAACCACCGCGCCCGACGCCCCGCCCCGCCCGCTCGGCACGCTCAAGCTCGGCAGTGGCGCGGAAGCCGCTTCCCTCGCGCCGCCCGCCCCCGCCCTCCCCGACGGCAGCCCCAAGGAGCAATACGATTACGCTCTCTCGCTGACCCTGAAGGAGGCCGATTACGCCAAGGCCGGCGCCGCGTTCCGCGCCTTCATCGACGCCTACCCGAAGCACGACCTGACCGGTAACGCCTATTTCTGGCTGGGCCGGACCCATTTCGTGCGCAAGGACTACGAGGGCGCGTCCTTCGCCTTCGCGGACGGCTACAAGAAATTTCCCAAGGGATCCAAGGCGGCCGACAACCTCTACAATCTCGGCATGTCGCTGCGCGCGCTCGGCAAGAAGCGCGAGGCGTGCACCGCCTTCGCGCGGCTGCTCGACCGGTTTCCCAAGGCCAACCCGACCCTGAAGAAACGCGTTTCGAGGCAGCAGAAGCGCCTCAAATGCGGCTAGCCAGCGATGGATGCGGCCGCAGATGAGGCGCTCGACGGCGCCGGTTTCGCCCGTCTGATCGACCCGCTCGGCCCGTTCGAGCCGGCCCCGGCGGTAGCGGCCGCGGTCTCGGGCGGTGCGGACAGCCTCGCGCTCGCCCTGCTCGCTGCGCGCTGGGCGGCCATGCGCGGGGGCTCGCTGGTCGCGCTGATCGTCGATCACGGGCTCAATGACGGGTCCGCCGCGGCGGCCGACCGCGCGCTCGGGTGGCTTGCCGGGCGCGGTATCGCCGGGGTCAAGCTGCGCTGGCGGGGGCCCCGGCCGAAGACCGGAATCCAGGCGGCGGCGCGGGCGGCGCGCTACCGGCTGCTCGGCGAATGGTGCGCGGCCAACGGCGTTCTGCATTTGCTGACCGGGCACCACCGGGAGGATCAGGCGGAGACGCTGCTGCTGCGGCTTGCCGGCGGCAGCGGCCCCGACGGGCTCGCCGCCATGCCGCCGATCAAGGAAACCGCCTGGGGACGGGTTCTCCGCCCGCTGCTGGACGTCGAGCGGTCGCGCCTGCGGGCGACGCTCGCCGCGCAGGGCCAGGGTTGGATCGAGGACCCGGCCAATGCCGACCCCGCCTTCGCGCGCGCCCGGCTGCGGCGATCCGCAGGGGCGCTGGCGCGCGAGGGAATGACCGCGAGCCGGCTCGCCGCGACCGCCGGGCGCCTGGGCGAGGCTCGCGAAGTGCTGGAAGGCGAGACCGCGATCCTGCTGGCGCGCGCGGTATCCGTGTTTCCCGCCGGGTTTGCGCGGGTCGATCGGGCGGCGCTTGCCGGCGCCCCCGTCGATCTGTCGCGCCGCGCGCTCGAGCGCGTCCTCCTCTGTGTCGGCGGCCGCCGCTACGCGCCGCGGCGCACCCGCCTCGCGCCGCTCCTGGATGCGCTGCGCGGCTCCGGCGCGCTCGCATCCCGCACGCTCGGCGGCTGTATCGTCCGGCCCGCCGGCGATTCCGTCCTGGTTGCCCGCGAGGCCGCGGCGATCCGCGAGACCGCCCTCGCCGTACCCGGCACGGAGACGCTGTGGGACGGCCGCTTCCGCGTCGCTCTCGCGCCTGGCGCCGAAGGCCGCGGCCGGCTTCGTCTGTGCGCCCTCGGCGCGGCCGGATGGCGGGAAGTGCGGCGCGCGTTACACTCTCCGCCGGCGATGCCGGACAGCGCGCGCCGGTCGCTCCCCGCGCTCCGCGACGACGCGGGCGTTCTCGAAGTGCCGCATCTCGGCTACCGCCGGGCGGGGACGGAGAAGACGCCGTCCGTCGTCGAGCGGATCGCGTTCGCGCCCAACAGGCCGCTTGCGGCGACCGAGTTTGCGGTTGTTTAATCCGTCTGCGGCATTATCTATTCAACCTGTCCAGCTATTGGACGATACTCGGGGCGCGGGCGGCAAACCGCGCGCGGCCGGTTCGGGAAGCAGGGATTGAGCAATTTCGGTCGAAATCTTGCGCTGTGGGTGATCATCGGCCTGCTGCTGGTGGCGCTGTTCAACCTGTTCCAGCAACCGTCGAGCCGCGGCGCCGGCGATGGGATCCCGTTCTCCGAGTTCCTGGCCCAGGTCGAGACCGGCCAGGTCAAGGAAGTCACCATCAAGGGCCACGAGATCTCCGGATTCTACGGCGACGAGCGCGCCTTCAAGACATATGCGCCGGACGACCCGCAGCTCGTCGAGCGGCTGCGCTCGCGCGGCGTGGTGATCAACGCCCTGCCGGTCGAGGACGGGACGCCGTCGCTGTTCCAGATCCTGATCTCGTGGTTCCCCATGCTGCTGCTCATCGGTGTGTGGATATTCTTCATGCGCCAGATGCAGTCGGGCGGCGGCAAGGCGATGGGGTTCGGCAAGTCGCGCGCGCGGCTGCTCACCGAACGCCTCGGCCGGATGACCTTCGAGGACGTCGCCGGGATCGACGAGGCCAAGCAGGAGCTCGAGGAGGTCGTCGACTTCCTCAAGGACCCGCAGAAATTCCAGCGCCTCGGCGGCAAGATCCCCAAGGGGGTGTTGCTGGTCGGACCGCCGGGAACCGGCAAGACGCTGCTGGCGCGCGCCATCGCCGGCGAGGCCAACGTGCCGTTCTTCACCATCTCGGGATCGGACTTCGTCGAGATGTTCGTCGGCGTCGGCGCCAGCCGGGTGCGCGACATGTTCGAACAGGGCAAGAAGAACGCGCCCTGCATCATCTTCATCGACGAGATCGACGCGGTCGGCCGGCATCGCGGGGCCGGGCTCGGCGGCGGCAACGACGAGCGCGAGCAGACCCTGAACCAGCTCCTCGTCGAGATGGACGGGTTCGAGGCGAACGAGGGGGTCATTCTGATCGCCGCGACCAACCGGCCGGACGTGCTCGACCCGGCGCTGCTGCGCCCCGGGCGCTTCGACCGCCAGGTCGTCGTGCCCAACCCGGACGTGCTGGGCCGCGAGCAGATCCTGAAAGTGCATATGCGCAAGGTGCCGCTGGCCCCCGATGTCGACCCGAGGGTCATCGCCCGCGGCACGCCCGGCTTCTCCGGCGCCGACCTCGCCAACCTGGTGAACGAGGCGGCGCTCCTGTCGGCGCGCAAGAACAAGCGCCTGGTCACCATGGCCGAGCTCGAGGAGGCCAAGGACAAGGTGATGATGGGCGCCGAGCGGCGCAGCATGGTGATGTCGGAGGAGGAAAAGCGGCTGACCGCCTATCACGAGGCGGGGCACGCGCTGGTCGCGCTGCACGTGCCCAAGCACGACCCGCTGCACAAGGTCACGATCATCCCGCGCGGTCGCGCCATGGGGGTGACGATGTCGCTGCCCGAGGCCGACAAGTACAGCCATTCCAAGCTTGAGCTCGAGTCGCGGCTCGCCATGGCGTTCGGCGGGCGCGTCGCCGAGGAGCTGGTGTTCGGTCCGGAAAACGTGACCACCGGCGCCGGCGACGACATACGCAAGGCGACCGAGTGGGCGCGCCGCATGGTGACCGAGTTCGGTTTCAGCGAGAAGCTGGGCCCGCTGCGCTATTCCGACAACGAGGAGGAGGTCTTCCTCGGCCATTCGGTGACCCAGCGCAAGAACGTTTCCGACGCCACCGCGCGCATCATCGACGAGGAAATCCGCACCTTGATCGACCGCGCGGAGGAGACCGCGCGGCGGGTGCTCTCGGACAACCGCAAGGGCCTCGACGCGGTCGCCGAGGCGCTGCTCGAATTCGAGACGCTGAGCGGCGACGAGGTCCAGGCGGTGCTGCGGGGCGAATCCGTGGTGCGTCCCTCCGAGGACGAGTACCGGGCAGAGGCGGGGCGCCGCTCCAGCGTGCCGAGCTCGGGCGGAGCCAAGGCCCGCGACCAGGGCGACGAACCCGACGCCGGCATGGAGCCGGAGCCCCAGCCCGGGTCGTGACCGCCGCCGCCCCGCAACCGAGGCCATTCACCGTCGAATGGAGCCCCGGCCTGCCCCGGGGCTCCTCCCCTTCGCCCGACGCGGCGGCTGGCCTCGCGCTGCAGCCCATCGGTCTGCTGACCGGCGATGTCGCCGCGCGGGCGGTTGCAGACGGAACGGCGATGAAGCTCGCGGGCGGGCCGCTCGCCTTCTCGGCCTGTGTGGTGACGCTGGCCGGCGCGAGAGGCCTGCTCCGGACGACGGCGGAGCTCGCCGAGCTCTCCGACTGGGCCCTGGGCGAGAACGCGGTGCTGGGCCGCGCCGTCATCCGGCGGCTCGAGCTGCTGTCGCGCCAACGCCCGCCCTTCGCCGGGCTGTCCCTCGACCGGGCGCGGCTGATCGGGGTGGTCAACGTGACGCCCGACAGCTTCTCCGATGGCGGCGCGCGCTTCGCCACCGACGACGCGATCGCCGCCGGCCGGGCGCTCGCCGCGGCGGGCGCGGACCTGATCGACGTCGGCGGCGAGTCGACCAGGCCCGGCGCCGCGCCGGTCGCGGCCGCGGTCGAGCGCGAGCGCGTGTTGCCGGTGATCCGCGCGCTCGCGGCGGACGGGATCGCGGTCTCGGTCGATTCCCGCCGGGCCGGGGTCATGGAGGCGGCGATCGAGGCCGGTGCGGTCGTCGTCAACGACGTGAGCGCGCTTTCCTTCGACCGGGCATCGGCGGCGATCGTCGCCGCCGGCCGGGCCGGTGCGATCCTGATGCACATGCAGGGCCGGCCCGCGACCATGCAGGACGCGCCCCGCTATACGGACGCGCCCTATGAGGTGTTCCGCTATCTCGACGCGCGGGCGGCGGTGGCGGAGGAGGCCGGGATCCCCGCCGGGTCGATCGCCGTGGATCCGGGAATCGGCTTCGGCAAGAACGACGACCACAACACCGCCATCCTGGCCGCGATCGGATTGTTTCATGCAACCGGTCGCCCGGTGGTGCTCGGCGCCTCGCGCAAGAGCTTCATCGGCCGCATCTCGCGCGGGGAAGCGCCCGGGGCGAGGCTGCCCGGCTCGCTCGCCGCCGCCGCCGCGGCGGCGCTGCAGGGGGTGCAGCTGTTCCGCGTCCACGACGTCGCCGAGACCCGCCAGGCCTTGGCCGTTCTTGCGCGCATCGGAGGGCTCGGCGTAACGTGAACCTGGGATTTTCCGGTCCGCGCGGTCCGATGCGGGGGCCGGGCGAGAGCCTGCGCCACCGCAAGCGAGCGGCCATGACACGTCAACTGTTCGGCACCGACGGCATAAGAGGCCTGGCGAATTCCGAACCGATGACCGCTCAGACGGCGCTGCGCGTCGGCATGGCGGCGGGCGCGATGTTCACCCGCGGCGAACACCGCCACCGCGCGGTGATCGGCAAGGACACGCGGCTGTCGGGCTACATGCTCGAGCCCGCGCTGACCGCCGGCTTCATCGCCATGGGCATGGATGTGATCATGGTCGGCCCGATGCCGACCCCGGCGGTGGCGATGCTGACGCGCAGCCTGCGCGCCGATATCGGGGTGATGATCTCGGCCTCGCATAACGGCTACGCGGATAACGGGATCAAGCTGTTCGGCCCGGACGGGTACAAGCTGTCCGACGAGGCCGAGGCCGAGATCGAAGCGCTGGTCGATTCCGACCTCGGCAAGTACCACGCCGCCCCCGCCGGGCTCGGCCGCGCCCAGCGCCTCGACGACGCCCAGGGGCGCTATATCGAGTTCGTCAAGAACACGTTTCCGCGCGGTCGGCGGCTCGACGGCCTGAAGGCGGTGATCGACTGCGCCAACGGCGCCGGCTACCGGGTCGCGCCGGCCGCGCTGTGGGAGCTCGGCGCCGAGGTGATCCCGATCGGGGTCGCGCCGGACGGCTTCAACATCAACCGGGACTGCGGCAGCACCCAACCCGACGCCATGCGCGAGGCGGTGCGCCGGCAGGACGCCGATATCGGAATCGCGCTCGACGGCGACGCGGACCGGGTGCTGATCGCCGATGAGGAGGGCGCGCTGCTCGACGGCGACCAGCTGATGGCGATGATCGCCCGGTCGTGGCAGGAGGCCGGGAGGCTGAAAGGCGGCGGCCTGGTCGCCACGGTGATGTCCAATTTGGGCCTCGAGATCTACGCCGAGACCCACGGGCTCAGGGTGGAGCGGACCCGTGTCGGCGACCGCTATGTCGTCGAGCACATGCGCCGCCACGGGTTCAATGTCGGCGGCGAACAGTCCGGCCACATCATCCTCAACGACTACTCGACCACCGGGGACGGGCTGATCGCGGCGCTCGAGGTGCTCGCCGTGGTGGTCGGATCCGGCCGCAAGGTGAGCGAGGTCGGGCGGATGTTCACGCCGCTGCCGCAGCTGCTGCGGAACGTTCGGTTCGCCGGGCGGTTCCCGCTCGACAACGAGTCCGTGCAAACTGCCGTCAGGGAGGCCGAGTCGCGGCTCGGCCGGGACGGCCGGGTGCTGATCCGCAAATCCGGCACGGAACCGCTGATCCGCGTGATGGCCGAGGGGCCCGACGAGACACTGATCGCCGACGTGGTCTCCAAGCTGGTCGACGCCATCGAGCGGGTCGCTGCCTGACGACTCGCGGGTTAGTCGTCTTCGGCCCGGCTCCCCTCCATCAGCCGGCGCGCAAACCAGCGGTAAAAGGCGTGGGTGGCGCCCTCCATGACCGGCGACAGAACGCCGCCGCGATAGGCCGGCGAGGCGCGGCCGCGCTGCATCCCCTCGACGACGGATCGGTCCTCCTCGAAGATGCCGCGCCAGAGCGCCGCATTGGCCCGGCGCGCCTCCGCGCGAGGCTCGTCGAGGGCCTCCTCGGCGAAGTAGTAGATGTCGACATGCTCTAGGGTCCGGCCGGCCCCCCCTGGGCTGCAATGTGACGGTGTAGAAGTGATCGGCATGGATGCCGAACAGCGCGGTCGGGAAGAGCGCGACATACTCCGCCGTCCCGTGCCAACGCCGGGGCAGCCCCGGCATGGTGGGGAAAGCGTCTCCGTCATCCGCCAGCTGCGTCCGGTACGCCGATGTGCCCTGGCCGGCATAGCCGCCTTCCTCCTCCGTGATCGCGTAGTGATCCTCGAGCCGCGAATAGCTGTTGAGCCCGGGGTGTATCCACGGCAGGTGGTAAGCCTCGCAGAAGTTCTCGACCGCCAGCTTCCAGTTGCAGGCGACATCCAGGACACAGGACGAATCGCGCTCCGCGAAACGAAGCGCGGCGGGGTCGAAATCCTTCCAGCGTTCGGCGAGCGGAGCGATGAAGGTCTCGAAAGGCTCGGCGTCGCCGCTCAGGTTGACGAACACGGCGTCGAACCACGTCGCCGTTCGTACCGGCTTGAGCCCGTGCCGCGTCTTGTCGAAGCCGGGGAGGCTTCCCTTGTCCGGACCGCCGATCATGGGCGTCGCCCGAAGCGAGCCGTCAAGACCGTAGGTCCAGGAGTGGTAGGGGCAACGGATGGTGCCGCGTAGCCGCGCGGGCTTTTCCATCAGCGTCATGCCCCGGTGGCTGCACACGTTGTGGAAGACGCGCACCTCGCCGTCGCGCCCGCGCAGCATGATCAGCGGCGCGCCGGCGAACTCGACCGGTCGCGCATCGCCGGCTTCCGGCACGCGCCGTCCTGTGCCGATGCAGGCCCAGGAGCGTGCCAGCAGGTGCTCCTGCTCCCATCGGGCGAATTCCGCGCAGACATACGCCTCGTTCGGCGGTCCGCTGGCCTGCCCGATCGGGCGCATGACGGTCGCCAAGGCGGCGGTCGCCTGTGCGCCGCTGTTCCACCAGCGATGGGCCATCACTCGACTCCCCCGCTGCCCGTGGCCGATGTATCGGGCCGCGCCGCCGCGCGCCGGGCGGTGTCCGGCGACCCGGCCGAAGGGTGGGCCGATTTTGAAGCCGTCGCAAGCACACCGTGCCGTTCGAGCCCGGCGGCCGATACGGGTTCACGCTCCGGTCGGACCCCGCTATCGTCGCAGCCATGACACGCCACTCCTCCGCTTCCCATGCCGTCGGGCGGGTCGCGGCCTGACACCCCGGTGCCGGCCCGGATCCTGATCGTCGCCGGGTCGGATTCCGGCGGCGGGGCGGGGATCCAGGCCGACATCAAGACGGTCGCCGCGCTCGGCGGCTACGCGGCGACCGCGGTGACCGCGCTGACCGCGCAGGACACCAGGGGCGTCCACGGCGTGGTGCCGGTCGATCCCGGCTTCGTGCAGCAGCAGATGCGGGTCGTCATCGACGATATCGGGGTCGACTGCGTGAAGACCGGCATGCTGCACGACGCGGCCACGATCGAAGCCGTGGCCGCCGTGCTAGACGAGCTCGGCGACGTGCCGGTGGTGGTCGATCCGGTCATGGTGGCCAAGGGAGGCGCGCCCTTGCTGGAGCCCGAGGCGGTCGGCGCGCTCGTCTCCCGCCTGCTGCCCTTGGCCCGCGTGCTCACCCCCAACGCGCCGGAAGCGGAAGCCCTGACCGGGATGGAGGTCGGCGACCGCGAGACCATGGAACGGGCCGCGAAGCGCCTGGTCGGGATGGGTTGCGACGCGGTCTATCTCAAGGGCGGGCATGTTCCCGGCGCCCGCATCGAGGACCTACTGGTCGCCGGGTCCGGCATCGAAGTGCTGACCGCCGAGCGGATCGATACCGCGCACACCCACGGCACCGGCTGCACCCTGGCCTCGGCGATCGCCACCGGGCTGGGCCAGGGGCTCGCGCTCGGCCCGGCTTCTGCCCGCGCCCAGGCCTTCGTGCAGGCGGCGATCGCCGGCGCGCCCGGCTTCGGAAGCGGCCATGGCCCGACCTGGCACGGCCACACCGTGGCCTCGTTCGACCCGTCGGGCTAGGAAGACCCGGTTCCGCCTTTCAGGCGAGCTCGCGCGAGCGCCTGGCGGCGGCGGCGATGGCGCGCTTCATCAGCGCCGCCATCCCGTCATCCGCCATCAGCACGCCGAGCGCGGCCTCGGTGGTGCCGCCCGGGCTGGTGACGTTGATGCGAAGCTGGGCGGCGTCCTCGTCCGACAGCCGCGCGAGCTCCCCCGAGCCCGCGACCGTCGCGCACGCGAGCCTCGCCGCGATGTCCGGCGGCAGTCCCTCGGCGATCCCCGCCTCGGTCATGCACTCGATCAGCAGGAAGACATAGGCGGGGCCGCTGCCCGAGACCGCGGTGACCGCGTCGATCAGCCCTTCGTCCTCGACCCACACGACCTCGCCGATGGCGGACAAGAGGCGCTGGCACAGCGCGCGCTGGTCCGCGCCGACCCGGGCGTTGGCGCAGGCCGCGGTGATGCCGCGCCCGACCGCCGCCGGCGTGTTCGGCATCGACCGGACGATCGCGGCGCCTTCCCCGAGCGCGGCCTCGAAGAACCCGATCGGCCGGCCGGCGGCGATCGAGAGCGTCACCGCGCCCGCAGCCGCGACCGGCGCGTAAGCCGCCGCCACGTCCGGCAGGGTCTGCGGCTTGACGGCGAAGACGACCACGGCGGGGGGGTCGTCCGCAACGCGCGCGGGGTCTTGCAGCACGCGGACGCCATGCGCCTTGCGCGCGGCCTCCGCGGCGTCCGGCTGCGGTTCGATCACCGTGATGTCGTCGGCCTCGGCGCCGCGCTCGATCCAGCCCGAGAGCATGGCGCCGCCCATCTTGCCGCAACCCACCAGAAGCAGACGATCGCCCATCGCCCGTCCCCCCGATCAGGCCTCTCCACAGGTCTCCAGCATAGCAGCCTCCACCGCCCCGGCGGGGTTTTTCCCGCCCCAGACCACCAGATGGAAGGCCGGGTAGAAGCGCTCGCACTCGTTGTGGGAGATGTCGATCAGGTCCTCGAGCTGCTCGACGCTCGCCTGCGAGATGCCGCGCAGCATCAGCGCGTGGCGGTAGACCACCAGCCCGTCGTCGAGCCACAGGTCGAAATGCCCGATGATCAGCCGTTCGTTGACGATCGCCAGCAACTGCGCGACCTCGGCGCTGCGCTCGGGCGGCACGCGGAGCTCGAAGGCACAGGCATAGAGCAGCGCGCGCACCTCCGGATGCCAGGTCAGGAACACCCGGTAGCTGCACCAGTGGCCTTCGAGGCCGAGCGCGAGGTCCTGCGGGCCGGAGCGGTCGATACGGCAATCGTAGCCGCTCGCCACCTCTTCCATCAGGTCGAGCGGGTTGACCTCCATATCGTCGGACGGCTCGAACTCCATCCTCGCTTCCCGGCGCCGCAAACAATAGTTGAGCCGAACATATGGGGTCCGGCTCTAGCCCACCTACAAGATATAGGATGACAGATCGATTTTCGCCGCACAAGGGCGATCCCCGGTCCGACGGCCGGGCGCGAGGTCGAAGGAGGAAATGTCAGCCCGCCGCCGGCTTCCGACGCTTCGGCTTCGGGGCGGGGGCGGTCTTGGCGGCGAGCGCGGCTTCCAGCGCCGCCACCCGCTCGGCCAGGCGTTCCTGCTCGGCGCGGGCGTTGGCGGCCATCTCGCGCGCGGCCTCGAACTCGTCGCGCTTGACGAGGTCCATGCCGGCGAGGACGCGTTCGAGCTGGCCGCGCACCAGCGCCTCGACCTCGCGCTTCATGGCGACCGCGGTCCCCATCGCCCCCTCGGCGAGCCGCGCGGCGTCCTCCAGGATGCGGTTGTTCGACTGCATGGCCGGACTGTGCCGCAACCCGGCGGGTTCGGCAAGCGGCGGGCTGAAGCGGGCCGTGCCCCGGCGGGGAAGGCGGGCTAGGATTCCGACCATTCGGTCCTGACCAAGTCGCTCGGAGGCACCCCATGAAAATCACCCCGGTCCATCCCGGCACGCCGCTGCCGGAGCACAACATGCCCTTCGTGCCCGCGTTCTCGGTCGAGGGCGGGCGGACGCTCTGGCTCGCCGGCATGGGGCCGGTGCCGATCTACCACAGGCACCCGCACGACCCGGTCGAGGAGGCGGCGTGGTACGAGGGCGGGTTCCGCGTCCAGTGCGAGCGCACGTTCGCGAACATCGAGCGCATCCTCGCCGCCGCCGGCGCCGACCTCGGCAATATCGTGAAAATGACCCAGTACCTCACTCATGTGATGCGCGACCAGGACACGCTCAACGAGATCACCTGGGAGCTGTTCGGACGCGAGCGCATGCCGCCCCGCACCCTGCTGGGCGTGCCGACGCTGGCGCATGAGGACATGCTGCTGGAGATCGACGTCGTAGCCCAGCTTCCCTAGCGCGGGGCCGGGAAATATCGTCTAATCCGGCTTTCGCGCGAGCAGATCCGCGGGAGAGGCCATGGCGATCACCGTAACCCCGCTTTCCGAGGCGATCGGGGCGCGAATCGAGGGTGTCGATCTGCGCCGCGAGCTCGACGCCGGGACCTTCGGCGCGATCCGGGACGCGCTGTTCGACCGCGCCATCATCGTCGTCCCCGACCAGACGCTCGACGAGGACGACCAGGAACGGTTCTGCCGCTATTTCGGCGAGCTCGAGATGGTGCGTTCCGGCCAGGCGCTCGGCCGCGACCACCCGGCGGTGCTGATGATCACCAACGCCACCGACACCGGCCGCCCGACCGCGCTGGAAGACGGCGAGATGATGTTCCACTACGACCAGTGCTACTACGAGAACCCGGCGCTCGGCTCGACGCTCTATGCCATCGAGGTCCCCGACGAGGGCGGCAACACGCTGTTCGCCAATTGCCGCCTCGCCTACGAGGCGCTGGACGAGAGCTGGAAGGCGCGCCTCGACGGGTTGAGGGCGCTGCACTACTACGACTACAAGCGCGATCCCACGCTCAGGCCGTCGACCGTCAACCCGGACGCGCCGCAATGGGTCCATCCCGTGGTGCGCACCCATCCCGAGACCGGGCGCAAGGCGATCTACGTCAACCGGCTGATGACGCTCTGGATCGAGGGCATCGAGCGCGGCGAGAGCGACGAGATCCTCGACTTCCTGTTCGACCATATCGAGAAGCTGCAATTCGTATACGAACACGAATGGACGGTGGGCGAGCTGATCATGTGGGACAATCGCTGCTCCGCCCATGCGCGCACCTGGTTCTCGCCCGACAAGCGCCGCATGATGCGCCGGGTGACGGTGCGCGACCCCCACCCCGTTCTCTGAGCCATGGGCACGATCGACATCGAGCGGGCAAAACGGCCGACCCGGGGGCGCGTCGGCGGCACCGACAAGGACCGGGCGGCGCGCTTCCGCGCCCGCTTCCCGCCATCGGCCAAGCGCAGCCTCTATATCCGCGACAGGATCCTGCTGCCCGCCCGCGAGCCGCCGGTCAACCCGGAGAAGAGCGAGATCGGCGACCCGGAAGAGGCCGCGCGCGAGATCTGCGACATGGCGCGCGGGATGGGGGCGGATGCGGTCGGCGTCGCCGAGTACGACCGCCGCTTCGCCTTCACCCAGGCGGGCGAGGTCGAGCACTCGGCGGTCGTGGTCTTCGGCATCGCCATGTCCTACGACAACATGGCCGATATCGGCCCGCGCTCGCAGGAGGAGGTGCACCGGGTCTACCACGCGCTCGACGACATCGGGGTGAGGCTCGCCCACCAGATCGCCGCCTACGGCTACTCGGCGAGGATGCAGCCCAATGAGGGCGACATCCCGCTTCCCGCGCTGGCCTGGCTTGCCGGCCTCGGCGAGCTCGGCAAGCACGGCTCGCTGATCTCGCCCGAGCTCGGCTCGTCTTTCCGGCTCGGCGCGGTGACCACCGACATGCCGCTCGCGCCCGACGGGCCGGCGGATTTCGGCATCGACGAGGTGTGCGCAAAGTGTGGGGTGTGCACCCGATTCTGCCCGGGCGATGCGATCAAGCCGGACAAGAAGACGGTCAACGGGATCGAGCGCTGGCATGTCGACACGCCGGCCTGCGAGCCGTGGTTCCACAAGCTCTACGGCTGCAAGATCTGCCTGATGGTCTGCCCGCTCAACAGCCGCGGCGTGTTCGGCGAGGACTTCAAGCGGGCCTCGCGCGTCCTGGTCGACGCCAGGGACGCCGAGGGCATGCTGCGCCTGATCGAGGAGCGCACCGACATGCGCTACGAGGATTTCGACGCGCCGGCGGAGGAGCAGGGCGGAGACGGGTAGGAGGCGTTGACCCGCCCTATTTTTGTAGTAACATTAAATGGTGCGTGTCGAGTACGATCCGATCAAACGCGCGTTCACCCTGGAGATCAGGGGGCTCGATATGGCTCGCGCCGGAGAAGTCTTCGACGGCGCGACGTTGACGGTGCAGGACGATAGGCGCAACTACGGCGAGGACCGCTACCTCACCATCGGGTTTCTTGACGGCGCGATGGTTGTCTTGGTCTGGACGCCCCGCGCCCGGACCAAGCGTGTCATCAGCATGAGGAAGGCCAATGAACGGGAACGGAAGCTCTACGGTCCACGATTTGGACCGGGATGACGCGCCCGACCTGTCCACGGACGGCTGGCCGGAGAAGTTCGCCAGAACCACGGTTCGCCGCGGCCGGCCGCCGTCGGCCCGGCCGAAGGTATCGACCACGATCCGCCTGTCGCAGGACGTGATCGACCACTTCAAGGCCGGCGGGCGCGGCTGGCAGACGCGGATCGACGAGGCGCTGCGGGAGTGGATCGCCGGGCGCAGCGCCGGCTGAGCGCGGCCGTTATCCTTCAGCCCTCCCTACCGCACGCCTCCCAAACCCAAGCGGCGACCGAAAGCAGCGCGTCGCAGGCGCCGCGGCGGGCGACAAGCTGGATGCCGACCGGCATGTCGTTGGGCCCGCGATGGGTGGGAAGCGCGATCGCCGGCACGTGCAGCATCGTCCACAGCGCCTGGAAGGCGGGATCGCCGGCATGGTCGAGCCCCAGCGGCGCCTCGCCGTTGACCGCGGGCACGAGCAGCGCGTCCCAGTCGTCGAACAGCCAGTCGAGCATGTGCCGGCAGTCCCGGGTGCGCGCCCGCGCGGCCCGGTAGTCCGCATGCGGCACCGCCAGCCCGGCGGCGACGGTGTTGCGCATCGCCGGGCTCAGCCGGTCGCGGTCGGTGCGCCATTCATGCGCCATGGCGCGGGCGCGCTCGTAGTCGTTGATCGCCCGGCGCGCGTCGAAAAGCGCCGCGAAGGCGGCGGGGAGCCGGACCTCGTCGACGACCGCCCCGGCCTCCCGGGCCGCGTCGGCCGCCCGCTCGATCGCCGCCGCCGTCTCCTTCTCGGCGAGGTGCCAGAGCGGGGTGCGGCAGACGCCGATCCGGGGCGGCGCGGCGAGCGGCACGATCCCGCCGGGCTCGCGTCCCCACAGCACGTCCGAGAGCAGCGCGATATCCTCCAGCTCGCGCGCGAGCAACCCCACGGTGTCGAGGCTCTCGGCTGCGAATTTGACGCCGGCGCGGGAGATCGTGCCGAAGCTCGGCTTGAAGCCGAAAATGCCGCAATAGGACGACGGGCGTAGCACCGACCCGCCGGTCTGGGTGCCGAGCGCCGCGGGCACCATGAAATCGGCGACCCCCGCGGCCGAGCCCTGCGAGGACCCGCCCGGAGTGCGCGCCGGATCGTGCGGGTTGGTGGTGGGTCCGGGATGGGTGCCGGCGAACTCGGCGGTGGCCGTCTTGCCGAGGATCACCGCACCGGCCTGGCGCAATATCGCCACAGCCGCGGCGTCCGCCGCCGGGCGGTGCCCGTCATAGATCGGCGAGCCCATGCCGGTCGGCATGTCCGCGGTATCGAAGATGTCCTTGATGCCGATCGGCACGCCGTGCAGCGGCCCGGCCGGTTCGGCGTCGTCGTCGCAGGCGCGCGCCTGGGCGAGCGCCAGCTCTGGGTCGAGGAAGGCCCAGGCGCGGACGGTCTCCTCGCGCTCGGCGATGCGCGTGAGGCAGGCCGCAACCACCGCCTCGGAGGTTGTGCGGCCGTCCGCGATCGCGCGCGCGGCTTCGGCGGCGCCGGACAGGCGGCTCACCGGTCGCGCAACGCGTCCATCAGCGGCTTCTGCTGGCCGCCGTCGATCTCGATCATCGTGCCATTGACGAAGTGGGCGAGCGGCGAGGCGAGATAGGTGACCAGGTTGGCGACCTCGTCGCACTCCGCGATGCGGCCGAGCGGGATTGCGCGCGGCGCGAGCTGGTCGGCTTCCTCGTAGGGAATCTTCATGTCGCGCGACATCGCCCGGACCAGCCCGTCCCAGCGCTCCGTCCGCACCGGGCCCGGGTTGACCGCGCAGACCGTGATGTTCTCGCGCCCGTACTGGGCGGCGATCGAGATGGTGAAATTCTGTCCGGCCGCATTGGCCGCGCCCGGCGCGACCTCCCAGTAGGAGTGCTTGATGCCGTCATTGCCGATCAGGTTGACGATGCGTCCGCCGCCTTGGCGGCGCATATGCGGCACGGCATAGCGGGTGCAGCGCACATAGCCCATGAACTTGAGCCCGAGCGCGGCCTCCCAGTCCTCCTCGCTCAGCCCTTCCAGCACGCCGCCCGGCGCGGCGCCGGCGTTGTTGACCAGGATGTCGAGCCGGCCGAAATGGGCCACCGTGCCGTCGATGAAGGCCTGGGCGTCCTCTGGCCTGGTGAGGTCGGCGGCAATCGACAGGGTTTCCTGGCCGGTGCGCTGGCGGATCGCGGCCGCGGCATTGTCGAGCCGCTCCTTGTCGCGCGCGCAGATCGCCACCTTGCAGCCCTCGCTCGCCAGGCTCTCGGCGATCGCTCTGCCGATGCCGATGCTTCCCCCGGTGACCGCCGCGATCTTGCCGTCCAGCTGCAGGTCCATCTCTGCCTCCTCTTTGCCTTCCCTGCCCGTGCGCATTTGCGCGCCGATTGCCTCTACCCTAGCGTGGCGCGGCGGAGATGCAAAACCGGCGGAAGAGATGGCTGACGGAGCGATCGGGCGCCCGCTGAGCCGGCGCGAGGATGCGCGGCTGCTGCGCGGCGCGGGGCGCTTCATCGACGACTTCACCCCGCCCGGCGCCCTCCATATGGCGATCCTGAGAAGCCCCTTCGCCCATGCCCGCATCCGTTCGGCGGATCTCGCCCGCGCCCGCGCCCGGCCCGGGGTGGTGGACGCGTTCTCGGGCGCCGATCTCGCGTCGCCGCTGCCGGCGATCCCCGTCCGCATCGCCGGGCTCGCCGGGTTCGAGCGTTTCCTGCAGCGCCCGCTCGCCACCGACAAGGTCCGCTTCGCCGGCGAGCCGGTGGCCGCGATCGTCGCCGCCGACCGCTACGCCGCCGAGGACGCGCTGGCCGCGGTCGAGATCGACTACGAGCCCCAGCCGGCGGTGGTCGATCCCGGGACCGCCGCAGCCTCGCCCACGCTGGTGCACGAGGAAGCGGGCGAGAACCTCGCCATCCGCTACTCCGTCGGGCGCGGCGACGTGGACGCGGCCTTCGCCGCTGCCCCCTATCGCCGGCGCGAGCGCTTCCGCACCCACCGCCAGACCGCGCTGCCGCTGGAGACCCGCGGGCTGGTCGCCGAATTTTCCGACAACAGGACGCTTAGGCTTTGGGGCGCCGCCAAGGTCACCCATTTCAATCGGCGGGCGCTGGCGCGCGCCTTCGGCCTCGAAGAGGCGGCGGTCGAGCTGATCCAGCTCGATGTCGGCGGCGGGTTCGGGGTGCGCGGCGAGCTCTACCCCGAGGATTATCTGGTGCCGATCGCGAGCCGCCGGACGGGCCGCCCGGTCAAGTGGATCGAGGACCGCCGGGAACACCTGACGGCGGCCAACCACTCGCGCGACATCGCATGTTCGCTGGAGATCGCCGCCCGGCGCGACGGCACCATAATTGGCCTGCGCGGCCGGGTGGTGGCCGATCTCGGCGCCTATGCCCGCACCAACGGCGGCACCGTGCCGGTGCGCGTGGCGCAGTTCCTGCCCGGCCCCTACCGAATCCCGAGCTATGCCTGCGAGGTCGAGATCGTGGTGACCAACCGCACGCCGACCGGAACCCTTCGCGGCCCCGGCCGGTTCGAGGCCAATTTTTTCCGCGAGCGGCTGATCGACCTGATGGCGGCGGATCTCGGGCGCGACCCGGCGGAGGTGCGGCTCGCCAACCTGCTCCGCCCCGACGAGCTCCCATACTCCACCGGCGAGCTGGCGCCGGGCGATACCGGCACCGCCTACAGCGCGGGGGACTACCCCGCGGCGCTCCGGCTGCTGCTGGAGGAGGCTGGCTACGAGTCCTGGCGCGCGCGCCAGGGTGAGCCCGGCGAGGACGGGAGGCGCCACGGGCTCGGCATCGCCTGCTTCGTCGAATCCAGCGCCGCCGGGCCGCCCGAGCACGCCAGCATCGCCGCCGACGAGAGCGGCGCCATCGAGATCCGCGTTGGCTCTTCCTCCTTCGGCCAGGGGGTGGAGACCGGGATGACCCAGATCGCGGCCGACGCGCTGGGAATCTCTCCCGACGCGATCGCCGTCCGCTACGGCACCACCAGCCTGCTCCCCGAGGGCAGCGGCAGCTATCACAGCCGCACCACGGTGATGGCGGGCAACGCGGTCGCCGAGGCCGGCGCCGCCTTCCGGGAGCGCTGCGTGGCGCTGGCGGCGCTGCGCTGGAACGCCGAGCCGGGCGGGCTTGCCTGGCGCGGCGGCCGCGTCGAACGGCCCGGCGGCGAGGCCATCAGCGTCGCGGCGCTCGCCGCCTTCGCGCGGTCCCGCGGCGAGGCCCTCGAAGCCGCCGCACGGTTCGACAACCGGGGTCGGGTGGCGTGGAGCTGGGGCGCGCACGCGGCGCATGTCGCCGTCGATGCCGAGACCGGCGAGGTCCAGGTGCTCGGCTATCGCCTGGTCGAGGAGCTCGGCCGAGTGCTCAACCCGATGATGGCCGAGGGTCAGGCCGTGGGCGCGGCGGTCCAGGGGATCGGCGGCGCCCTCCTGGAGAGCATCCGTCACGACGCCGACGGCCAGCTGCTCACCGCCAATCTCGCCGACTATCCGATACCGGCGAGCGCCGAGATGCCGCGCATCGATGCACTCGCGCTCGAGACCCACCCGGCTGACTCCAATCCGCTCGGCTTCAAGGGCGCGGGCGAGGGCGGAATCGTCGCCGCCGGGGCCGCCATCGCCAATGCGATCGGCCAGGCGCTCGGCCCGTCTTGCGCCGGGCCGGGCGAGCTGCCGGTCTCCGCGGACGGCATTCGGCGCCTGCTGGAAGAGACCGAGGAATAACAAGTCTTGGTCGATGCCGGCCTGGTATTTTCGCTAGATTGGACGCATGAGCGCCAGGATCGTCAGCATGCCGAGCGTCGGGGGCAACCTGGCGCGCGAGCTTTCCGAGCTGCGGGGCGAGATCCGTGGGCGCCACGGCGAGTTGCCCCCGGCCCTGCAATCGAAGCACCCGCGCACTACGGATTCAGACGGTAGCCGCCGCTTTCGGTGACCAGGAGCTGGGCGTTGGACGGGTCGCGCTCGATCTTCTGGCGAAGCCGGTAGACATGGGTCTCCAGCGTGTGGGTGGTGACGCCCGAGTTGTAGCCCCAGACCTCGTTCAGCAGCACATCGCGTGCGACCACCGTCGGACCGGCGCGCAGCAGGAATTTCAGGATCGCCGCTTCCTTCTCCGTCAGGCGGATCTTGCCGCCCCGCTCGATGTCGATGAGCAGCTTGGCGCCCGACCGGAAGGAAAACGGGCCCATCGAGAAAACCGCGTCCTCGCTGCGTTCGTACTGGCGGAGCTGCGCGCGGATGCGGGCCAGCAGGACGCCAAGCCGGAACGGCTTGCCGACATAATCGTTGGCCCCCGATTCGAGGCCGAGGATGGCGTCGGCGTCGCTCGATGCCGCGGTCAGCATGATGATCGGCGCGCGAATGTCCGACTGGCGCAGGCGGCGGCAGACTTCGCGCCCGTCGATATCCGGCAGCCCCACATCGAGCAGGATCAGGTCGAAATGGCTGGCTTGCGCGGTCTCCAGGGCCGTCGCGCCGTCGCCGGCCGCGACGGTATCGAACTCGCCGTCCATCTCAAGCTGTTCCCCGAGGGCTTGCCTGAGCGCTTCGTCATCGTCGACCAGAAGGATCTTCTTGCTCTGCCTCGCCATACCAACAGCACCCCTCCGATAACCTGTACTTGGGCGCCGGGCGGGCGGGTCCGGACGATGCGCGAACCCGCGCGTCCCGCACGACGCCACGAAGTGGGGCGTAAACCCGCAACAGCCTCAAGAGCGCGGGGCTAACGGCAAAACTAGCTTAGCAGCGCCAGATTGTCATATGCCGTGAATATACGAACCCATGTCACTGCGACACAGTGTCGCAGCCTCCGGTTGGATCCAGGACAGTTCGTTCGCTTCACGATTGCTGTACCGGTCGCCGCACGGCGGGTTGCGGAGCCGGGCGGCGACGGGGTAACTAGCCGCCATGACGCTGACGGTGGACGCCGACGGAAAAGCGGTCTGGCGCGGACGCGAATTGCGCTGCGCGATCGGGCGGGGCGGCATCGCCCGTACCAAGGCAGAGGGCGACGGCGCGACCCCGGCCGGACGCTTCCCGCTGCGCCGCGTGCTCTACCGCGCCGACCGGATCGGCGCGCCGCGCACCGCGCTGCCCCGCGCCGCCATCGCGCCCACCGACGGCTGGTGCGACGCGCCGGCGGATGCGCGCTACAACCGGGCGGTGAGCCACCCCTACAAGGCACGGGCCGAGCGGCTTTGGCGCGCCGACGGGTGCTACGACCTGCTCGCGGTAATCGGCTTCAACGACGATCCCGTGGTGGCGGGGGCGGGCAGCGCGATCTTCCTCCACGTCGCCCGGCCCGATTTCGCGCCGACCGAGGGCTGCGTCGCGCTCGCCCTCGGCGATCTGCGAGAGGTTCTCGCCGGCTGGCAACCGGAAGGCCGGATGGTGATCGGTTAGCCCGCATTTCCCGCCACTGTCACGGCCTGCGTCGCGCCCGGGCGTTCGTCCCGCCAGGAGCGGGCCGATGGGCGTAGCAGGCACTACGGCCGAGGCCCGCGATGCAGCGGGCGGGCGCCCGGGCGCGACCCTCCGGGGGGGGGGGGGGGGGGGGGGGGGGGGGGGGGGGGGGGGGGGGGGGGGG
>JAPPGP010000033.1 GCA_028821395.1 Defluviicoccus sp. | reverse complement strand
GCCAGATATTGGCGAACCAGTCCCGCACGCCGTCGAGCCAGCCGCCGCCCAGCGTTGCCGTGCGCGATATCGACTTGTCCTGGCGCAGCAGCGAGACGATCTCGGGGATGGCGAAGATGCCGAGGCCGACGATGACCAGCTTCAGCCCGTCGATCAAATAGGGAATTTCGTAGGTCGCCATGCGCAGGCTGCCGCCCGCATCCGCTTCGCCGATGGTCCCGACCATCAGCCCGAGCCCGGCCGCGGCGAGCCCCTTGAGCGCGATCCGCCCGGCCAGGATCGCCACCATGGAGAGCCCGAGGATCGTCACCATCAGCATTTCCGGCAGGCCGAAGGCGAGCACCACAGGCCGCGCGGCGAGGATGAAGACGGTGAGGAAGGCGGCGCCGACCAGCCCGCCGAACAGCGAGGAGGCGAAGGCGGCGGATAGCGCCCGTGCCGCCTCGCCCTTGCGCGCCATGGGGAAGCCGTCCAGCACCGTCGCCTGGGACGCCGACGAGCCGGGGATGCCCATCAGCACGGAGGCGAAGGTGTCGGAGGTCGGCACCACGGCCACCATGCCGATCATCAGCGCGAGGCCGAGCACCGGCTCCATGCCGAACATGAAGGGCAGCAGAAGCGAGAGCCCTGCGATGCCGCCGAGCCCGGGAAACACGCCGATGGCGAGGCCCATGACCACGCCAAGCACCAGATAGCCGAGAACGACGGGCTGCAAGATGAGGCCCGCGGCTTCGCCCAGCGCTGGCAGCGCCGCGGTCAGGAATTCCATGGCCCCTTCCTCCAGCCCGATAGGCGTTACCTAGACGGGGTTCGGGCCGGTCACTTCTTGAGCGTCACGCCGTAGGCTTCCTTCAGCCAGCCGACCACGAACGCTTTGGCCTTATCCGGCACGGAGGTCGCGGTCCCGAGCGCCGCCTTGGCGCCGTCGCCGACGAACATCGGGTACTTACCCACCCGCTTGACCGAGATTTTCGCGAAGTCGGGCCGGGCCTTCACCTTGTTGAACGCGGCGACATAGGTGGCGATCACGTCCTTCGGGGTGCCGCGGGGCAGGAATGCGATCTTCTGCGACGGGAAGCCGGCGACGAAGAAGGCCTTCCAGGCGTCCCAGGCGTCGCCCTCGGTCTCGCAGCCGTCGGTCGCCTCGCAGACCTCCTTGAAGGTCGCGATGTCGGCGAAGGTGGGGTCGCGCACGATATTGCCGCTCGCGTCCAGCGCGCCCCACGACATCATCGGCACCGCAGTGCCGGCCTTCACCAGCGGCATCGAGCCGGAGAGATAGGCCGAGGAGGTCTGGTAGTCGATATTGGCTTCGCCGCGCTCGAACATCAGCCGGCCGTCGCCGCGGCCCTTGATGCCGAAGACGGGCTCCACCTTCATGCCCAGCATCCGCCAGGCGAGCAACGGCACCAGGTCGAGCCGGGTAGCACCCTGGGAGCCGTAGATGAACTCGATGTCCTTGAGCTTGTTGGCCGTGCCGTCGAACTTCGCGCCGCTCTCCTTGTCCAGATAGGCGACGCCGCCGGTCCCGGTGGCCATGACCGGGTTCCAGTCCTTGTACTCGTAGCGCACCCGCCGGTCGCCGAGCAGATAGGGGAACTGGGTCGAGCCGGACGAGCCGAAGAGCAGCGTGCCGTCCTTGTGCTTCTGCCTCTGGAACCAGTTGGCGCCCTTGGTCGAGCCGGCACCGGGCATGAACTTCACCACCACGGTGGGGTTGCCGGGCAAGGCCTCCTTCAAGAGGGGCGCGAAGAAATTGGCCCACTTGGCGGAGCCGCCGGTCTCGGAGAACGGTATCACCCAGGTGACGGTCTTGCCGGACATGTCGGCCTGCGCCGGCAGGGCGGCAGCCGAGGCGGCGACGAGGCCGCCGGCAAGGTAGCGTACCAGCTTGAGCTTCACGGCCATCTGGACCCTCCTGTTGCAATTGCAACCAACATAGCCCGCCGCACCCGCCAAAAGAACCGCTTGCGGGCAGGTTCGACCGCCGGTCAAAAAGCGGTGTCGCGCCCTTCCGCGCGCGCGATCTCCCGCGCGTTGGGGTTGACGGAGGGCCGGAAGGGCATTTCGACGACCCGGCCATCCACCGGCCGGCCCGGATCCGGGCTGTACTGCTCCGGCAGCCAGACTTTGACGCGGGTCTCCAGCGCCGCCATGGCGCAGGGGAGGTAGCCCATCGCGATGTTGGTCTCGAGCTCCGGCGAATACCAGGGCGAGGTGACGTAGCCCACCGGCTCGCCGCCCTCGGACCCCGAGATTAGCCAGAAATCGGGCGCGTAATCCTCTATCGGCTTGCCGCCGAGCACCAGCCCGACCAGCGTCAGCTTGAACGGGGGCCTGCCGGCTTCGATCAGGGCGCGGATCTCTTCGAGCCGTGCCTTCCCGACATAGTCGGCCTCCTTGAGGCGCGGCACCTGGTAGCCGAGATTGCACTGGAACGGCAGGGTCTCGGCATCCATGTCCTGGCCCCAGGACAGGATGCCGGCGGCGATGCGGCGGTGATGCGCGGGCGCGATCACCATCAGGTCGTGCGCCTTGCCCGCCTCCAGGATGGCGTTCCACAGCTTGTCGGCGTCGAGCGTCGCATCGCGGAGGTAGAACTCGTAGCCCTTCTCGCCGGTGAACCCGGTCTGCGAGACGACGGCGTCGCACCCCGCCACGCGGGCTTCCATGAGGCCGTAGGACGGCAGGTCGCGGACCCCCTCCCCGACCAGGTCGGCCATCAGATCGGCCGATTTGGGTCCCTGGATCTGCAACGGGCAGACGTCGATCTCGTCGATCTCCACGTCGGCCTTCACGCCGACGTTCACGCCCTGCAGCCAGAACATGACATCGGAGTCGGACAGGCTGAACCAGAACTCGTCCTCCGACAGGCGCAGCAGCACAGGATCGTTGAGGATCCCACCCTTCTCGTTGCACAGGATCACGTATTTGCCGTTCATCGGCTGGATACGGGTCGCGTCCCGGGTGATGACGTAGTCGACGAAAGCCTCGGCATCGGGTCCGGCGACGCGGATCTGGCGCTCGACCGCCACGTTCCAGAGCGTCACGTGGTCGACCAGCGCGCGGTATTCGACCATCGCACCGCCGTCCTCCGGCCTGACATAGCCGCGCGGATGGTAGATGCGGTTATAGACCGTCGCGCGCCAGCATCCCGCCTGGTGCGACAGGTGCCAGAAGGGCGATTTGCGCACGCGCGTCGATATCAGCAGCTCGGTCGGGGTGGGCCCCGATTGGCGCAGGTTGATCGGCACCTTGCGGTCGGACTGGTCGACCGTGTCCTGATAATTCGCCATCAGCAGGATCCTTCATGGCGACGCGCCGAGCGTCGATTTCTGTAAGGCGGACACCCCTTCCCGCGAACCCGCGATCCGGGTCGCCGAGGAACAAGGTTCCACTCTGGATTGCTACAATCGTTGCAGTGAACCGCGCAATCGCTTTTTTGATTTCGTCCCGGTAAAAGGCTCGTCGTCCGGCGAGTCCGGGGACGGTTGGGCAGCAACCTCTATGCGGGTTCGAGCCGGGGCGCGCGCCGCCCGGGGAGGAAGCCTTGAAGACACATGCTCGGGCGGTGGTGATCGGCGGCGGGGTGGTCGGCGTCTCGACGCTCTACCACCTCGCGAAGAGGGGCTGGACGGATTCGGTGCTGTGCGAGCGCACCGAGCTCACCGCCGGATCGACCTGGCATGCCGCGGGCCTCTTGCCGCTGTTCAACATGAGCTACGGCGTGGGCCAGCTGCACAAGTACTCGGTCGATCTATACAAGGCCCTGCCCGGGGAGACCGGCCAGGAGGTGAGTTTCCACGTGACCGGCAATTTGCGGCTCGCCACCAACGAGGAGCGCATGGACGAGTACCGCAAATATTGCGGTACCGCCAACACGATCGGCGTGCCTTTCGAGATCGTGACCCCGGCGGAGATCGCCAAGCTCTGGCCGCTCTGCAACACCGAAGGGCTGGTGGGCGCGCTCTACCATCCCGATGACGGCCACATCGCGCCGGCCGACGTGACCCAGGCGATGGCGATCGGCGCGCGCGACCGGGGGGCGGAGGTCTACCGCGACACTCCGGTCACGGCGGTGGAACCGAGGCCCGGCGGCGAATGGACGGTCAGGACGACGCGCGGCGACATCGTCTGCGAGCACGTGGTGTGCGCGACCGGCAACTACAGCTGGCACACCTCCCAGATGCTCGGCATCTACATCCCGGCGATCCCGGTGGAGCACCAGTACATCGTCACCGAAGAGGTGCCCGAGCTGGTCGAGCGGCACCGCCAGGGCCTGCCCGAGATGGCGGTGCTGCGCGAATCGGACGCGTCCTACTATCTCAGGGAGGAGCGCCAGGGCTACATCCTCGGGCCCTACGAGAAAGGCGCGCCGGCCCGGTTCTGGGACGGCGTTCCGGACAGCTTCGAGCGCGACCTGTTCCCCGGCGATCTCGACCGGCTGATGCCCCATCTGGAGGCGGCGATCGCCCGGGTGCCGAGCTTCGAGCGGGCGGGGATCAAGGACGTCGTGAACGGCCCCATCGCCTACACGCCGGACGGCAGCCCGCTGGTCGGTCCCGCCTGGGACCTCCGCAATGTGTGGCTCAACGAGGGCCACAGCTTCGGCATTACCGCGGCGGGCGGGGCCGGCTGGCAGCTCGCGGAATGGATCGTCGAGGGCGAGCCGTCGATCGACATGATGGATGTCGATCCACGCAGGTTCGGCGCCTATGCCAACAAGCCCTATGTCAGGGCCAAGAACGAAGAAGCCTACGAGCACGTGTTCATCATCCACTACCCGGACGAGGAGCGGCCCGCCGCCCGCCCCGCCAAGACCAGCCCGATCCACGACCTGCTCGACGGGATGGGCGCGGTCTGGGGCCAGCGCTATGGCTGGGAGCGGCCCAACTGGTTCGCCCCGGAAGGGGTGGAGCGGGCGGATGTGTGGAGCTTCCGGCGGACCAACTATTTCCCGCACGTCGCACGGGAGCACCGGAACGTGCGGGAGAATGTGGGCATCGTCGACATCACCAGCTTCTCCAAGTTCCGCGTCTCCGGACCGGGCGCCGAAGCCTGGCTCGACCGGCTGCTGTGCCGCCGGCTGCCGAAGGCCGTCGGACGCATCAACCTGTCGCATGCGCTGACCGCCCGCGGCGGCGTGCGTTCGGAGTTCACCGTGATGCGGGACGACGGGGAGAGCTTCTATCTCGTCAGCTCCGGCGCGGCTGAGCGCTATGACGGCGACTACCTGGCGAAGAACCTGCCCGGCGACGGCAGCGTCCGGCTGGACAACCTCACCGCCTCGCACGCGACGCTGGTCATCGCCGGCCCCAACGCCAGGGCGGTCATGGCGAAGATCACCGAGGCCGATCTCGACACCGCGTCGTTTCCCTGGCTGACCGGGCGGCACACCCATGTCGGGCTCGCGCCAGCCCGCCTGATGCGCATCAACTTCGTCGGCGAGCTCGGCTGGGAGATCCACCACCCGGTGCAATACCAGCGGCACATTTTCCTCGAGCTGATGCGCGCGGGCGCGGAATTCGATATCGGCCAGTGCGGCATGCGGGCGATGGATTCGCTCAGGATCGAAAAATCCTATCGCATGTGGGCGCAGGACCTGACCCGCGAATACACCATCCTGGAGGCCGGGCTCGGCCGGTTCGCAGCGCTCGACAAGGGCGAGTTCGTCGGCCGCGACGCGCTGATACGCCAGCGCGCCGATGGCGTGCCCAGGCAATTCGTGACCGTCGAGGTGGGCGAAATCGAGGATGCCGACCCGATCGGCAACGAGCCGCTATGGCGCGGCGGCGCCATGGTCGGGCGCGCGACTGCGGGCGCCTACGGCCATTTCACCGAGAAGTCGCTCGCCATCGGCTACGTGGACAGCGGTAACGGCGATGTCGGAACCGAATTGGAAATCGAAATCCTGGGGAAGCGCTATCCCGCCCGCGTGATCCCCGAATCCCCGCACGATCCGGAGAACGAGCGGCTGAGATCCTGATTACTCCTCGATCCCGTAAGGGTGGCGGGCGGCCGCGGGGAACATGTCCAGACGCGGTGGCGAGAAGAATTCGGTGATGGTGCACTCCTCGTCGTACCACGACTCGTGCTCGATATCGGCCGGGATCACCAGCGCCTCGCCAGGGCCGACCTCCGTCACCTCGCCGTCGCCGATCCGGTAACGCATCCTGCCGGAATGGACGATGGTGATCTGCTCGTTGGGGTGAGAATGCCGCGGCACCTCGGTCCCGGCGGCGAGCGTGCCGAAGAACACCATGCCCTGCTTGCCCGACAGCACCTTCAGCTCGCCGACCGGCACCCTGTGACTCGGGATGTCCGCGATCCTGTGATAGGGGCCCATGCCTTCGCTCCCGTCGCTCGCCGTTGCGGCCAGTATGCCCTCCTGCCGCGCGCGAAGTCCCAATATACTTTCCGCCGGAGAGGGGGACGGGATGACCGACAGCGGCGCCGAGGCGATTCTGAATGCCGCGCGGGCGATGACGCCGGAATTGCGCACGCGCGCGAGCGCCACCGAGGCCAACCGCAAATTGCTGCCCGAGACCCATCGGGCTTTCCTGGAAGCCGGGTTCTACCGCGTGATGCAGCCGCGCGGCTTCGGCGGGCTCGAGCTGCCGTTCGGCATCCAGACCGATCTTTCGATGGAGCTTGCCCGCGCCTGCCCCTCGAGCGCCTGGGTCGCGGCCTTGCTCGCCTGCCATGGATGGCTGCTCGGCATGATGTCGAGCGAGGTGCAGGCGGAGGTCTGGGGCGACGCTCCGGAGACCTGCGTGGCTACGTCCTTCCACGGCAACGACATTGCGGTGGAGCGCGCGAGCGGCGGCTGGCGGATTTCCGGGCGCTGGCCGTTCTCCAGCGGCGTCGACTATTGCGGCTGGGCCATGCTGGTCGCCAAGCTGCCGTCCGAGGACGGATCGCGCGGGGAGATCCACTATCTCACCGTGCCGTTGAGCGACTGCCGGATCGCAGACACCTGGAACGCGACCGGGCTCGCCGGAACGGGGAGCAACGACATCGCGGTCGAGGAGGCGTTCGTTCCCGACCACCGCGTCGCGCCCATGCTGGCGCTGTGCAAGGGCGAGGGGCCGGGCCGCGCCGTCAATCCGGGCTATCTCTACCGGCTGCCGCAGATGGCGGTGTTCAGCTTCAACCTGGTCGGGGTCGCGGTCGGCGCGGCGCGCGGCGCGATGGAGCAGCTTTGCGCAGGTCTCCGTCAGACCAGCCGGGCGACCGGAGCGCCGCTCGCCAGCCAGCAGAGCATCCAGCTCAGGGTCGCCGAGTCGATGGCCGAGATCGACGCGGCCTGGACCCTGGTCGACCGCAACCGGCGCGAGATCATCGCCTGGGCGGAGGCCGATGCGGTCCCCGCCGTCGCGGAACGGGTGCGCTACCGCCGGGACAACGCCTTCGCCGCGATGGCCTGCTGCCGGGCGATCGAGCGGGTGCAGCCGATCCTGGGCGGGCGCGGTCTGGCGGCGGGCGACCCGGTCAACCGGGCCTGGCGCGACGCCAACGCCGTCGCGCGGCACGTCGCGCTGACATGGGACCTGGCGGGCGCGGTCCAGGGCGCGGTAGCGCTCGGCCTGCCCTGCCCGGACCCGCTCGTCTGACCGGGGACCTCCGGGCTACACGGCGTACTCGATGCCGGCCTCGTCGAGCTGGCGCAGCAGCGCCGGCCATTCGTTCTTTCCGCATTCCTCCTGGGTGGATTGCCGCGCGGTGTGCGCGCAGACTTCCGGCGTCGGCTGGTGGATCCGGGCGCCCGATGCCGTCGCCGCGAGCAGCTTGAGCTGCGCCGAGCAGGCCTTCTCCAGGAAATACATCTTCACCCAGGCCTCGGCGACCGAGCGGCCGGTGGTCAGCAGCCCATGATTGCGCAGGATCATCACCCTCTTGTCGCCGATGTCGCGCACCAGCCGGTCGCGTTCCGACAGGTCGAGCGAGATCCCCTCGAACTCGTGATAGGCGACGTCGCCATAAAACATCATCGAGTCGAGATTGGTGAAGATCAGCCCGTCCTCCAGCGCCGAGACCGCCATGCCCGCCTCGGTGTGGGTGTGCAGCACGCATTGCGCGTCCTCGCGGGCGCCGTGGATGGCGCTGTGGATGGTGTAGCCGGCGTCGTTGATGCCGTAGGGGGTGTCGTCGAGGATAGTGCCGTCGAGGTCGATCTTCACCAGGTTGGAGGCGGTGACCTCGTCCCAGCGGAGCGGGAACGGGTTGAGCAGGAAGTGGCGCTCGGGGCCCGGGATGCGCGCCGATATGTGGTTGTAGATCAGCGTCGTCGTCCAGCCGTACATGTGCGACAGGTGGTAGGCGGCGGCGAGATCGACGCGGGTCTGCCATTCCTCTTCGCTGACCCTGTCGCGCAGCGAGGGGCCGACGATGTCGCGGACGGCGGTGGCGTTCATGTTGGGCCTCCCAGAATTCCGTGGTTCGCCGAACTGTAGGGTGTTGTGAGAGCGAACGGAACAGTCCACCGAGCCGGGCGTCACTCGGCGCCGTGGCCGCCGCCATAGCCGCTGGGCTCCGCCGGGCGCCAGCCTGCCAGGCTTGCCTCCTCCGGCCGGAAGATATCCACCCGCAAGGGATGGCAGGCCGCCGAGTCGCTGGAGTGCCCGGCGCCGCAATCGCCGCCGGGGCAGGTGGACAGCCCGGCCAGCAGGTCGATCTCGGCGAACAGCTCGAGAAAGTCGCCCTCCCGCGCCGGGCTCGCCTTCATGAAGTACTGGCTGGTGTCGCGCGTGTAGCCGGTGCACATGAAGACGTTGACCACGTCGTGCACGTGCCTCTCGGCCTCGGCCAGCGTCAGGCCACGCGCGGCGGCGAGCGCGCGGGTCAGACTCGAGTGGCAGCAATGGTGGTAGTCCGTACCGGTCAGGTTGTGATTCGTGTAGGGATCGCAGCGCGTGCCGATCACGTCGTGGACGCCCGCCCCGAACTCGTCGAAGCCGTACCAGTCGAGCGTGTCGTGGGTGATGGTGGCCATCTGGCGCAGCCACGGCATGCAGCTCCACAGGCGGTCGCCGGTGCTCACATGGGTGGCGTGCAGCGCGCGCGTCTTGCCTGAGTAGAAACGCTCCGAGAGGTCGGCCGCGTTCCACAAATTGAGGTCGCCGACCTGCGAGCCCTCGGTGACGACGATGCGGAACAGGTGCCCGGCCGGGACGTCGAAGGCCCTTGCGTCGCGCGGCGGCACCATGACCTCGTCGATCTTGGTCATGCCCGCGCGCACGGATTCGTAGAACCCCCGGTCGAAGGGCGGCAGGCGGTCCACTGTGTAGACCGTCACCGGCTCGACCGCGCGTCGCGCGGCGGCGTCCTCGGGCTCCGGGTATTGCGCTGGTATCGCCATCGTTCGCTCCTTGGGGTCGCGGGCCGCGATGCTATCCTGAGCGCCGATCATATTGCCGGGAGGCTCGAATGCCCAAGCGAAGCTACATCAACCCCGAGAGCGTCGTCGCGCCGCCGGGCACCTTCTCCTGGGTCGTGCAGGCGGACAAGACGCTGTACCTCGCCGGCCAGGTCGGAATCGACAAGGACGGCAAGACCGTCGATCCCAAGGACGCCGGCGCGCAGGCAAAGCAGGCGCTCCACAACATCGACGCGACGCTCCGCGAGCTGGGCGGCACGCTCGACAACATCGTCAGGACCACCACCTACGTGGTCGGCAGGGAGAACTTGGCCGGCGTCCGCGCGGGGCGCAAGGCGGTGATCGACGAGGGGCTGATGACCAACATCCCGGCCAACACCCTGCTGGTGGTCTCGGGCCTCGCAGACGAGGACTGGCTGGTCGAGATCGAGGCCATCGCCGTGCTCGACTGAACGGGCCGGGCGGCGGCCGGTCTACTCGGCGGCGGTGTCCAGCCCGACGCTTTCGACCGCCTCGGGCGGACGGCGCGCGTTCTCGACCATGAATCTCCGCCACGCCACGACGCCGGCATCGCTCAGCGAGAGCTGCTCGGCGTTCGAGCGCACGCCCTCGACGATCCGCTTGTCCTGGTCGGAGAACAGCCAGTCATGCGCCCAGGACTGCCAGAGCGCCCAGCCGGTGCGATCGGCCACGGCGCCGAGCGCACCGCGTCGGCGGAACGCGTTGAACGAGTAGAACAGCGTCGTCTCCGCATCGACCGGGGTCACCCAGCGGCACATGAAGTAGTCTCCGGCGGGCCGGCCCACCAGCGTCACCGCGGGCAGGCGCGACATGTGCCGATACTTGATGCCGTAGCGCTTCGTCGCCTGCGCGGTCTTCGGATCCATCTCCTTGCCGCGGCCGCGCGGCTTCAGCCGGCGCCAGAACGCCTCCCGGCGCGGCGGGAACGGACCCAGGCCGGGAAAACGGGCCTCGGTGATGCCGTCCCGCGCGGTGTAGCCGAGCCCCTTGCCATCCTCGAGCTCGGTCGCGGCAATCCGGCTGGCGAAGGGGAAGACCGGCTGAAGGACCAGCTCGGGCGAGCTCCGGTGCACGAACGGCGCGTGCAGGTCGTAGCACAGATTGTCGTTCAGCACGCGCCAGTTGCAGCGATAGGTCCGCCAGGAGGAGATCGTGTGCCACCCGCCGGTGTCGGCGAGGCATTCCGGCAGGTCTTCCGCCAGCGGCACGGCCTCCATGTCGCCGACGAACAGCCAGATCACTCCGCGATGCTCGCGCACTGGGTAGGCCCTTACCCGCGCCTCTCCGGGTATCGGGGTGTCGGGGCCTTCCATGATCTTGGCGACGCATTTCCCGGTCTCGCCCGCATAGGTCCAGCCATGGTAGGGGCAGGTCAGCGTGCCGCTGCCGGGGTAAAGGCATCGTCCCCGGGACAGCCGCGCGCCGCGATGCGCGCACTGGTCCTTCAGCGCATAGATCCCGCCCCCGTCGCGAAACAGCACCGCGTCCTCGCCGAGCAGCTTGACCGGTTTCGGCCGCCGGCGCAGCCGCCACGAAGCAAGCACGGGGTACCAGTAATTGCGCAGACCCAGCTCGGGCAGCCCCGTGCCGGCGTAGACGTCGGAATCCGGTCGAGTCTCGGTGCTCACGCGGGAGTCCCGGAATGGTTCCGAGGCGCGTGCCTCGCTTCTCCGGGAAGATGATGCCGCCCGCGGATTCCGGGCGCAAGGCGTTCACCGGTCCTGGTTGCCGAACCCGTCGTCGACCACGACATCGAGCAGCGTGGGTCCGTCGCTCCGCGTCGACTCGGCGATGGCGGGCGCGATGTCGTCGGGATCGGTTATCCGCCGCGCCGCCACCCCCATCGAGCGGGCAAGGCCTAAGAAGTCGATCGGCGGGTCCTTGAACTCCATGCCGGTATAGGCCTCGACGCCGTGGAACGCCTTCAGCCGCTCCTTGATGATCCGGTAGCCGCCGTTGTTGGCGATCACGTAGGTGACCGGGCAGTTGGCGTTGGCCGCGGTCCACAGCGCCTGGATCGAGTACATCGCGCTGCCGTCGCCGATGACCGCGACCACCGGCCGGTCGGGAAGGGCGAGCTGGATCCCCACCGCGCCCGCCATCGCGAAGCCGATTCCGCCGCTGCCGAGGCCGAACCACGCCTTGGTGTCGCGGAAGGGGTAGAACGCGGGGAGCGAGCGCCCGCTGAGGATTCCTTCCTCGACGATGACCGCGTCCTCCGGCAGCCCGTCGACGATCCGGAGCATCGCCAGCTCCGGTGCTATGGGCGCCACACCGTCGCGGGCCAGCACGGACCCGCGCAGGGCCTCGCGTTTGGCGGACCAGTTGGAGGTCGCCAGCGCCGCGAGCGAAGCCGCCGCCTTCTCCGCCCCGGCGGCGCCGCGCTTGCGCTCGATCAGCCGGGCCAGGAGGCCAAGCGACTCCTTCACGTCGGCGCGCAGCGCGATCTCCGCCGGGTAGTTCTTGCCCATCTCCCAGTCGCGCAGGCCGAGCTGGACCAGCGCCAGGCGGTCGGGCTTGGGGTCGGTCTCGCTGAACACCGACATGCGCAGCACGTCGGCGCCCATGCAGAACATCAGGTCGTAGGGCGCGAGCGTCTCGCGCACGTCCCGCTGCTCGCGGGTGAGCCCGCCCATGAAGGCCGGATGCTCGGACAGGAAATGGGCGCCGTCGCACACCGTCTGCTGGTAGACCGGCGCGCCGAGCGCCTCGGCGACCGCCGCCGCCTCGGCCAGCGCATCCGACGTCGCGATCTCGTGACCCGCGAGCAGGACCGGGTTGCGCGCCGCGAGCAGCCGGTCGGCAAGCCGGTCGAGCGCCGCGTCGCCCGGACGGCCGGCGGTGTCGACCCGCGTGGGCTGGCCGAGCTCGAGCGCGTCCTGCTCGTTGAGCACGTCGCCCGGCAGCGAGATGAACACCGGGCCGGTCGGCGGGGTTATCGCGACCTTGGCGGCGCGGCGCACGATGCGGGGCAGGTCCTGCAGCCGGTTGACCTCGACCGCCCATTTCACCAGCGGTTGCGCGATCGGCACCAGCGGCGCATAGAGCATCGGCTCGGTCAGCCCGTGCCCCTGCTCCTGCTGCCCGGCGGTGACGACGATGGGCGAGCCCATCCAGTTGGCGTTGAACAGCGAGCCCATGGCGTTGCCGAGCCCGGGCGCGACGTGGACGTTGCAGGCGGTGAGCTTGCCGGAGGCCCGCGCGTAGCCGTCCGCCATGGCGACCACCAGCGCCTCCTGCAGCGCCATGACATAGGCGATCGCCGGCCGGTCGGGCAGCGCTGCCATGATCGGCAGCTCGGTGGTTCCGGGATTGCCGAACAGATGCGACACCCCCTCGCTCTCCAGCAGCGCGAGAAAGGCCTCGCGGCCGAATATCGTGTTCACGGTGTCGGGCATGGGTCTCCCGGGGAAGGCGGATCGATGCCGGAGGATGGAGATTTCTCGATGCCGCGGCAACCGCGCGGGCGCCTATACGGTCCGGTGGCGGCGCACAACGAATTCGTAGGCGACCAGGGCGAACAGGGAGGAGAACAGGACGCCGTGTGCCAGCGCCCCCTGCGTGCCGTCGGTGGTGAGCGCGGCGACCGCCATCCCGATCGCGGCGCCTGCGATCTGCTGGACGAAGCCGATCAGCGACGAGGCCGCGCCGGCGATGCGGGGGAAGGGCTGCAGCGCGCCGGCGACCGTCTGCGGATAGATCAGCGAGAACGCGAACATGCAGAAGAACATCGGGCCGATGACCGCGAACCAGTGATGGATCCCGGCCCAGGAGGGCAAGGCGAGCGCCAGGCCGAACAGCGATGCGCTCCATACGCCCCATTGCAGCAGGCGGTCGACGCCGAAACGCCCGACCAGGCGGGCGCCCGCCAGCATGCCGGCCATCGAGCCGATCATGCAGCCGGCGAACATGTAGGCGTAGGCGGTCTCGGTCTCGCCGAAGAAGGTGATAATCACGTGCGGCGAGCCGGCCAGGAACGAGAACAGGATGCCGTAGGACCCCGCGGCGCAGGCGGTGTAGGCCCAGAAGGCGACGCTGCGGGAGATCTCCGCGAAGTTCCTCAGCATCGGCGCGATGCGGAGCGCGTCCCGGTCGGGCCGTTCCAGGGTCTCGCGGAAGGCCAGCGCGAACAGGATCGCGACCAGCGCGCTGTATATTGCGATGAACAGGAACATCGCGTTCCAGCCGAACGACACCGTCAGGTGCGCGGCCACGATCGGCGCGATCAGGGGTCCGAAGCAGAAGAAGAACAGCAGCAGCGAGAGCACGCGTGCGGCGTCGCCGCGCTCATAGCGGTCCCGGATGACGGCGCGGGCGACGATGAAACCCGACGCCGCCGCCATGCCGTGCACGAAGCGGAACGCGATCAGCGCCTCGACGGTGTCTGCGAGCGCGCAGCCAAGCGCCGCGACGCCGGTGACCAGCAGCCCGCCGATGATGACCGGCTTCCTGCCGAACCGGTCCGACAGGGGACCCGGCACGGGCTGGCCCACCGCGACGCCGACCATGAACATGCTGAGGCTGAGCTGCACCAGCGTCCGGGTCGAACCCAGGCCTTCGACCATCGCCGGCATCGCCGGCAGCGTGCCGTCGATGCCGATCGCGGTGGCCATGGAGGTGAGCGCGAGGAGAGCCGCGATGCCGAGGCTGCCCGTGGACCTCACCTGCGGCGCTCGCGATCAGCCATCTAGCACCCCCCCACGCGGCGACCGATGAAAGGGCGCCTCACCGGGGGCCAGACTACAGGCTCGATGGGTTCCCCAATAGGGGGCCGGCCGACAGCAGCAGGAAGGTGGCGTTGTCCTGGTAGCGCCCGGCGGCGGCGCGCAGCGCGGTGTCGAGCGCTCCGGCCGCCGCCTCGGCGTCGCCCCCGGCCTCGCCGAGCTCGCGGGCGATCCGCTCTTCGGGGAGGGTCTCCAGCCCGTCGCTGGCGATCAACAGGAACTCGCCCGGCAGCAGGCGGCAGGCGCGGTACCCGCGATCGACCAGCTCGGCGGGCCTGCCGGTCACCGCGGAGCGCAGCATGTGGCGGCGTCCGTCGTGACGCGCTTCGTCCGGCGTCAGCGCTCCCTGCCGCACCATCTCCTCCAGCATGGGCGCCATCGAATGATCTTCGTTCAGCCGCTCCAGCCCGCCGTCCACGAACAGCCACATCGGCGAGTCGCCGACGCTCAGCCAGTCGATGCCGCGCCCGTCATGCAGCGCCGCGACCACGGTGGTGCCCATGCCGAGGAGCCGCCTGTCTTCGGTCTCGCGCTGCCGCAGCCGGGCGGTCGCGGCATCCAGGCAAGCCTCGAACCGGTCTGAAACCGTGCCGGCGTGGCCGGCGAATTCGCCGATGAACGCGTCGGTCGCGATTCGGCTCGCCACCGCGCCGCCGGCCGCGCCGCCCATCCCGTCGGCGAGCACGAGGAGCAGCGCCGCCCCCTCCCCGCCTCCCGCCATGTCGATTTCGCGGGTCGCGAACGCGTCTTCCTGGTAGGGACGCGCGCCCTGCCATTGCCGCGAGGCCAGGGGCCACCGAGCGCTCATGAGAAGATCCCGCCGCCGATCGTCGTCACGCGACATGTTCGGTCCATCGGCACTACCGCGGCAACCCGAATCCGGCTTGAATGGCGAAGACGGCCGGAAAGGAGCGGATCATGAGGAACAGCGCGGAGCGGATCCTGACCACCCATGTCGGCAGCCTGCCGCGGCCGCAGAGGCTGATCGAGGCGTTCGTCGCCGAGGACCGCGGGGTGGCGATCGACCGCGCCGCCTACGAAGCGCTGCTCGAGGAGGCGGTGGACGAGGTGGTCGCCCGCCAGGTCGCGCTCGGCATCGACATCGTCGACGACGGCGAGTTCTCCAAGCGCGGTTTCTCGGTCTACGCCAACGAGCGCCTGGAGGGCTACGAGGCGCGGCCCAGGCCGCGCGGCATACCCTGGGGCGGCTCGCGCGAGGCGCTGGCCTTCCCCGACTTCTACGAGTCCGCCCGCCCGCACGGCCCGGGCGCGCTGCTCCCGGCGGCCGAGATGGTCTGCGTCGGGCCGGTCCGCTACCGGGGGCGGCAGCAGCTCGACCGCGACCTCGCCAATCTGCGCGCCGCCGTGGACGCCCACGGCGCGGCGGAGGCCTTCATGCCCGCCATCTCGCCGGTCGATGTCGCGGGAAACCAGAAGAACGAGCACTATGCCTCGGACGAGGAATTCCTCTACGCGATCGCGGACGCGATGAACGAGGAATACCGTGCGATCGTCGATGCCGGCTTCATCCTGCAGATCGACGACCCGCATCTGGTCACCCACTACGTCAAGACGCCCGACCTGGAGATGGGCGATTACCGGAAATGGCTCGCGGCCCAAATCGAGGCGATCAACTACGCGCTGAAGGGGGTGCCCGCCGAACGGGTGCGCTACCACACCTGCTACGGCATCAACATGGGACCCAGGGTGCACGAGGTCGAGCTCGGCTGGGTGCTCGACATCGTGCTCAATATCGAGGCCGGCGCTTTCTCCTTCGAGGCGGCGAACCCGAGGCACGAGCACGAATGGCAGCTGTGGAAGGAGACCCGGCTGCCGGAAGGAAAGCTTCTCGTTCCCGGCGTGATCACCCATTCCTCGGTCCTCGTCGAGCATCCGGAGCTGATCGCCGAGCGGATCATGCGGTTCGCCGGACTCGTCGGGCGCGAGAATGTGATCGCTGGCGGCGATTGCGGCTTCGGCACCAACGCGAGCGCGACGCCCGAAATCCATCCGAGCGTCGTCTGGGCGAAGTTCGAGGCGCTGGCCGAGGGCGCGCGCATCGCCAGCCGCGCGCTATGGGCCTGACCGTGGCCGGCAAGATCGCCATCGTCGGAAGCGGCGCCAACGGCACCTCGATCGGCGTCGACCTCGTCGGCGCGGGATTGGACGTGACGCTGATCGACCAGTGGCCGGCCCATGTCGAGGCGATGCGCGAGAACGGCGCCACCGTCGTGATGCCGGAGAAAACCATCGTCCGGCACGTCCGCGCGCTCCACATTTGCGATGTCTGCACGCTCACCGAACCCTTCGACGTGGTGCTGGTGGTGACCAAGGCCTATGACGCAAGGTGGTCGAGCCAGCTCATCGAGCCCTATCTGAAGCGCGACGGCCTCCTGGTCGCCGTCCAGAACGGCATGACCGCCGAGACCGTGGCCGAGGTGGTCGGCCCGGAACGCACGCTCGGATGCGTGATCGAGATCTCGTCCGGCCTGTTCGCACCGGGGATCGTCGAACGCCATTCGCCGCCTGCGCGCTCCTGGTTCGCCGTCGGCAGCTTCCACCCGGCCACGCGGGGCCGCGAGGCGGAGGTGGCCGAGCTCCTGTCGCATGCCGGCGCCTGCGAGACCAGCGGGGACATACTGGCGGCCAAGTGGATGAAGCTGGTCAGCAACTGCACCACGCTGGCGACGACCGCATGCCTCGACCTTTCGATCGTGGACGCGGAGACCGTGCCGGGTATGCGCGCGTTCATGCTGCGCGCCGGACAGGAGGCGCTGGACATCGGCGATGCGCTCGGCTTCGAACGCCGGCCCATCTTCGGCCTGTCGGAGAAGGACGTCACCGATTCGAACCGCCTGGTGGAGACCCTGCTGGACAAGCTGATGAGCGGCTTCGTCCTGCCCAATACCAAGGGCGTCGTGTTGCAGGACTGGGAGAAGGGCCGGAAGAGCGAGCTGGAAAACCTGAACGGCCTCGTCGCCGCCAGGGCGCGGGAGCTCGGCACGGCCGCCCCGGCCTGCGAGGCGGTCGCCGAGATCGCGCGGCGCATCGAACGGGGGGAGCTTCGCCCCGGGGTCGAAAACCTCGCGACCCTTCAGGATCTCGCCGAGAACTACGCGCGCTCGCGGTAGGTTGGGAAGTCTCCGTCCAGCTGCACTACACCCCACCACGTCATGGCCGGACGTGTTCCGGCGATCCACGCGTTTGCCCGGCGACCGGCGCGCCTTGTCGAGAGAGATGCCCGGAACAAGGCCGGGCATGACGAATCGTGGGAAAGGCGCGGAGGGCTCACGGCCGGCGCGCCAGCAGGTCGATCTCGACCCGCGCATCGAGGGCGAGCCCGGTGACCCCGACGCAGGTGCGCGCGGGCAGCCGGCCGGGCGCGAAATAGGTCTCGTAGACCGCGTTCATCGCCGCGTAGTCCTCCTTGAAACGGGTGAGGTACACCCGGGCTACGAGCACGTGCTCGAAGCCGAGGCCGAGCGAGGCGAGCACGGTTGCGAGATTGGCCATGACGTTCCGGGTCTGGCCCTCAATGCCGGCGGGAAGCGGCGCGGCCTCGTCCTTGGGGTCGTTCGGCATCTGACCAGTGACGAATACCCAGCCCTCGGCCTCGACGGCGTGGCTGAAGGGCGCGACGGGGGTCGGCGCGCCGGCCGCCATGTGAAAGATCGGTGCTGTCATCGGGATCGCCTCGTCTTGCTCCGTTCGGACCGGCGCCGACCCTGCGCCCCGCCCCGGTACGCGGTCAAGCGACCGGAACCCTGCCTTGCCCGCCCGATGCGCCGGCCCATAGACTATGGCCGGGACGGCGGAGGCACGTGATGGCGGCGACGACCATGCGAAACGTCAGGTTCGGCGGCTATCACCGCCGCCGGAGCGCACGCGAAGACGCCGAGCTGACCCATGTCGGCCCGGGTACGCCGGGCGGCGAGTACCTGCGCCGCTTCTGGCATCCGATCGCGCTCGCCTCCGAGCTCGCCGAGCTGCCGCTCGCAATCCGCATCCTCGACGAGGAGCTCGTGCTGTTCCGGGATCTGGGCGGCAGGGTGGGACTGCTGCATTTGCGGTGCAGCCACCGCAACACCTCGCTCGAATACGGCTTCATCCAGCAGCGCGGCATCCGCTGCTGCTACCACGGCTGGCATTACGACGTGGACGGGACGATCCTCGAGACTCCGGGCGAGCCGCCGCGCAGCCGGATCAAGGACAAGCTCTGCCACGGCGCCTACCCGACCCGCGAATATGCCGGGCTGGTGTTCGCCTATATGGGCCCGCCCGAGGCGATGCCGGTGTTTCCGGTCTACGACAGCTGGGTCTATCCCGAGGGCAACCGCCTGCTGCCCTACAAGATCCACAACCCGTGCAACTGGCTGCAGTCGCACGAGAACGGGGCCGATCCCATCCACACCTGCTTCCTGCACGCGCGCGGCAACGAGCTCCAGTTCAGCGAGCAGTACCAGGCCCTGCCCTCGCTCTACTTCTTCGAGACGCCGATCGGGCTGTTGTCGCTCGGGACGCGTCGCTGGGACGACTATCTCTGGGTGCGGGCGAGCGACGTGATCCTGCCCAACGCGGCGCAATTCGGCCTCGCCGAGGTCGCCTCGGAGGAAAAGTTCGCGCTGTGCGCCTGGGTCTCGCGCTGGATCGTCCCGATCGACGACACCAACGCCTATGCGATCGGGCTACGCCATTTCAACCCGGTGATCGATCCGCACCAAACCGGCGATCCCGACGGGGTCGGGCTCGGCAAGGTCGACTTCCCCGGCCAGGTCGCGGCGCCCAGCCACGCCGAGGGCCAGCGCAACCCGGGCGATTTCGAGGCGCAGGTGGCGCAGGGGCCGATCACGATCCACGCCAACGAGACCCGCGGCGTCACCGACGAGGGCGTGATCATGGCCAGGCGCCAGATCCGCCGGGGCATCCGCGCGGTCAAGCGGGGCGAGAGGCTCGACTGGCCGGCACGCGTCGACGGCGCGCCGGTGCCCACCTACAACATCGAGCTGGTCTCGCGCGTGCCCAGGAAGCCGGGGGCGGATGACGAAGCGACCGTCAGGCGGTTCGGCAGGCGGGTCGCGGAGATCGTCATCGAAAGCGGCGAGCTGCCGCCGGGCACCCGCCAGGAGACGACGAAGGCCCGGGTCGACGCGATGATCGCCGGCGAGTTTTCCTGAGGCGGGCGGCGGCGCCATGACCGAGCCCCGCTGCGTGGTGGACGAGCGCTTCATCGTCGGGGAGTCGCCGCGCTGGCACGAGGACGAGCGGGCGCTCTACTGGGTCGACATCTACCGCCCCTCGGTGGAGCGCCTCGACCCGGCGACCGGCGGGCGCCGGAGCTGGCCGATGCCAGAGCGCATCGGCTGCTTCTCGTTCTGCCGGGACGGGCGGCTGATCGCGGGGATGCAGTCGGGCATCGCCTTCATCGACCTCGCGGCCGGCAGCGTCGAGCGGGTGTTCGATCTGGAGCCGGACAACCCGGAGGTCCGCTTCAACGACGGCCGGGCCGACCCGCAGGGGCGCTTCTGGGTGGGCGGGATGATCGAGACCATGGACCGCGAGACCAACGCGCTCTACCGCTACGACCCCGACGGCAGCTGCCGGCCGGTGGTGGACGGGCTGATCTGCCCCAACGGCCTCGCCTTCGGCCCCGACGGGACGACGCTCTACCACTCCGACAGCCGCCGGGACTTCATCTGGGCGTGGGATCTCGACCCGGGAAGCGGCGACATCGCCAACCGCCGGGTGTTCGCCGCCAACGATCCGACCGAGGGCCGGCCCGACGGCGCGGCGGTGGACGCGGATGGGCACTACTGGATCTGCTGCGTCGGCGCCTGGCGGATCGCCCGCTACGCGCCGGACGGCAGGATCGACCGCGTCATCGGCGTGCCGGTGCAGCGCCCGACCGCCTGCACCTTCGGCGGCCCCGATCTCGACACCCTCTACGTCACCAGCGCGACCTTCCCGCTTACCGACGAGGCGCTGTGGAAGCAGCCGCTCGCCGGTTCGGTGTTCACGTTCGACGTCGGCGTGCGCGGCCTGCCGGAGCCCCGATTCGGCGCGTGAGCCCGGCTACCGCTGGCCGGCGGCGGCGGAGCGAAACCGCTCCGCTTGCCTAGCGCGACGCGCCGCCATAAACCACTGCGGCAATCACAGGGAGCGCGGCACGCCGTTCGTCCGGCCGCCCGTATCGCAGACAGATGAGCGAAGTCACCCCGTCGGTCCATCCCGACCTCGCGCGCCACCAGGCCTCGATGGAGCCCCGGATTTACACCCTCGACGGCTCGATCCACTGCGCCTTCGGCTACTCGGTCGTCAACTGCACGCTGATCGAGGGCGCGGAGTCCTGCATCCTGGTCGACACCATGACCGGCATGGACAACGCCGAGACCGTCGCCGCCGAGTTCCGCAAGATCACCGACAAGCCGATCAGGACGATCGTCTACACCCATTTCCACGCCGACCACGTGAGCGGCGCGGCGGCGTTCGTGTCGCCCGACGACGTCGCGGCGGGAAGGGTCGAGATCGTCGCCCAGAAGGACCTCGTCCGCCACGTGGCGCGGGACGTGGGGCTGATCGCGCCCATCCTCGGACGCCGCGCGATGTACCAGTTCGGCATGCGGCTCCCGATCGGCGAGACCGGCACCGTCGGTGCCGGGCTCGGCCCGCCGCAGCGCCCCGGCCGGCGCTCCTTCATCGCGCCAACGGTGACCTTCGACGAGACCTATTCAGGAGAGACCGGCGGCGTCCGGTTCGAGATCCACCTGATCCCCTCGGAAACCGAAGATCAGTGCGCGGTCTGGCTGCCCGACGCCCGCGTGCTGCTGTCGGCCGATGCGGTATACGAATCCTTCCCCAACGTGTACGCGCTGCGCGGCACCCGGTTTCGCGACCCGATGGCCTGGGCGCGCGGGCTCGACCGGCTGAAGGCGTTTGGCGCGGAGATCCTGGTCCCGCATCACGGGCGGCCGGTCGAGGGCGCGAACCGGATCGCGGACTTGCTGACCGACTACCGCGACGCGGTCCAGTACCTGCACGATCAGACGCTGCGCTACATCAACAAGGGCTATGCGCCGGACGAGATCGCCGAGATCGTCGCCATGCCGGCGCGGCTCCGCGACCATCCCTGGCTCGGCGAGTATTACGGCTCCTACAAGCACGCCATTCCGGCGATCTATGCCGGCTATCTCGGCTGGTACCAGGGCGACCCGGTCGCGCTCGATCCGACCCCGCGGGCCGAGCGCGCGTCCCGCTTCGTCGCGATGATGGGCGGGCGGGAAACGCTCCTTCGGCACGCCCGCGATGCGCTGGATGCCGGCGATGCGCAGTGGGCGGCGGAGCTGTTGACGCTCGCGGTGCGGGCCGACCGGAGCGACGACGAGGCCCGGCGCCTCAAGGCGGAAGCGCTGCGCCGCTGGGCCTATGCGCAGAAGAACGCGACCTGGCGCAACTGGGGGCTGACGGCGGCGCTCGAGCTGGAGGGCGCGCTCGACCTCGCCGCCGGCGGCATGGTGCTGGGCACGCCGGAACAGGTGCGCGGCTTTCCCCTCGCCGCGATCCTGAACGTGATGACGGTCCGCCTGATTTCGGAGACGTGCTGGGAGACGCATCTACGGGTCGCCTTCGAGACCACCGATTCGGGCGAGAGCTGCGCGCTCGAAATCCGCCGCGGTGTCTGCCAGTTCCACGAGACCCCGCCGCCGGAATGCGACGCCACGGCGCGGTTCGACCGCGGCTTCCTGCTCGACTGGGTGTTCGGGCGCACCACGTTCGAGGAGGCGATTGCCGCGGAGCGCGTCTCGGTGGAAGGCGATGCCGGAGCGGTCGCGGAATTTCTGGCCAAGTTCGAGCCCTTCAACCAGGCGAACGAGCTGGCCATCGCCGCGCGCTGAGCCGGAGCGGCTCGGGAAACGGCGCCATGTGGTCAGACTACGCGGTCGAGCGGGTCGATGCCGAGCGGCGGAGCCAAGCCGGGGCCGGTACGGCATTCGCCCGGAATACCTGCCCCCCGACATCGCCCTACGGCTTCGCCCCCATGCCGGATGACGAGGCGGTTCGACGAGAGGAAAGCCGATGAAGGATCGCGTCGTCCTGGTCACCAACGTGGAACATTTCGTGGGCCGGCCCGTCGCGGCCGAGCTATCCGCCCAGGGGGCGACGGTGGTGTGCCACGACAGGAGCTTCGCGGATGCGGCGGCGGTGGGGGGCTTCGCCGCGGCCAATCCGGGGCTCGCCGTCATCCGGGAGCAGTTGCCGGCGGAGATCGTCGCGGCCGCGACCGGGAAGGCCGGCCATATCGACGTGGTGGTGTGCAACGACGCGGGCGCCGCAATCCGCGCGCCCATCGAGACGGCGAGCCCGGAGGAATTGCGTTCGGCGCTGGACGAGATGGTGGTCTTTCCCTTCCTTCTGGCGGGCGCGGTCGTGCCGCAGATGAAGCGGCGCAGGCGGGGCAAGATCCTGTTCATCACCTCGGCGACGCCGTTGCGCGGGCTGCCGAACTATTCGATCTACGTGACCGCGCGCGGCGCCGCCAACGCGCTCGCGGTGTCGCTCGCCCAGGAGCTCGGCCGCGACAACATCCAGGTCAACGCGATCGCGCCCAACTACGTCGAGAGCCCGACCTATTTCCCGCCCGAGCTGGTGGGCGACCCCGAGGCGCTCGCCAAGATGACCCGCAACATCCCGCTGAAGCGCCTCGGCAAGCCGGAAGAGGTCGCGGCCCTGGTGGCGTTCTACGCCTCGGACCGGAGCGACTTCATCACCGGCCATGTCATGCCGTTTGCCGGCGGCTGGGCCTGACCGGTCAGCGGATCATCGTCTCCGGCAGGATCAACGCGATGTCGGGGAAGGCGATCAGAAGAGCGGCGCAGATCAGCATCGCGCCCCAGAACGGGATGATCCCGCGGAAGATCTCGCCCATCGGCACGCCCTCGGCGATCCCCTTGACCACGAAGACGTTGAGCCCCAGCGGCGGGCTGATCAGGCTCATCTCGAGGATCACCACGAGCAGCGCGCCGAACCAGATCGGGTCGTAGCCCATGTCCTTGATCAGCGGGAAGACGA
>JAPPGP010000003.1:62446-114217 GCA_028821395.1 Defluviicoccus sp. | reverse complement strand
ATCGGGTACGCCCGCCGCCCCGACCGGCGGTGCGGCCGTCTCGACCGTCGGTTCGCGCTCCGCCGCCGCCGCCACGGCGGCGGGCGGCCTATCCCACGCGGCGCCGTTGGCGCCGATTGCCGGTTCCGATCCCTCTGCCGGAGGTTGTTCCGCATCGTCTCCGGGCGCGCCCAACCCCGCCCGCTCCGCCAGAGCGCAGAGCCAGAGGATCTCTTCCGGGTCGCAGGCGTGCAGACGATAGCCGGTCATCGGCGCGAGCCGGCGCTTGCGGGGCGCGCGGACGACATGCCCGGCCTTGGACGGAACAGCGGACGCCAGATCGGCGCGCAGCGGCAGCTCCTGGACGTTCCAGGCGGTCTCCAGCATCCTGGCCAGGTCGTTCGTCGTGGGGCGCCCCGGGCCGGTCTCCGGCGGGCTCCACAGGGCGTCGCTCATTCGAACCGAGCATCGCGACAGCCGGCACAGCGTATCGGCGGGCGCCGCCCGGTAGCGGTTCCCGCTATCCAGCCAGCGCTCGCGGGCGCGGTGCACCGCGGACGCCAGCTCCATGGCGAGGACCGCGTATCCGGCGACCGTTTCGGCGGGGATCCCGAGGTGAACTTCACCGCTTCGCTCATTGCGGATCCGATAGGTCTCGCCGTCGGACTCGACCGACACCCAGTCGATCCAGGCGCTGGCCGCGGACTGGCGCTCGATGCCACGGACGACATCCTCCGGCACGATGCCGACATCCCGGACCAGCCGTTGCACCAACGTCTCCACCGGTTCGGGCAAGCGATCGCGGTCGCGGACCGCCGCGCCGAGCGCCGTGTATGTCCGGGCACTCTCCAACGCTTCCCAGTCGAGTGTTTCGCCACCGTCCAGCCGCGCGCGTACCGCTTGCGGGAGGGACTCGAGCGCGGCGGCAAAGGCTTCGGCAATCTGCAATTTCATCTCCTTTCGATCGGTGCCGGCTCCGATTCCGACAGGCCGCCCCGGCCGCGAACGGTCGGGCTATTGCCCGGGCACTGCGCTATCCTCGCTGCGCGACGGATCGGCGAACTTTTCCACGCTCACCTTGTCTCCGCGGAACACGCGAACCTTCTTCCACGGCTCCAGGCGGCCCCCCCGCGCCCCCGGCCCGCCGCTCGCGACCACCGACTCTCCCCGGTCCTCGGGCGAGGACATCAACTGTTCCAGATCGACGGCCCTGTTGCCGCTTTGCCGCGGGGCCGAGGCGAGCGAGCGCACCGCGACCGAGAGCGTGCCCTCATGCGCGCCGAGCGCCAGACGGCCGGCCTGGGCCGGGGCCACCTCGAGGGTGGCGGTAACGATCTCGCTGCGCTTGAGCTTCTCGCCCTTCTTCTTCGGCGTGTCGGCGCTTTCGATCCGACGGTCGACCGCGACCACGCGCACGTCCTCCAGAATGGTGCGCGTGAACACGGTCTTGGCGCCGTCGGGGAGCCGCAGCCTCGCGGTCAGGATCACGTCCACCCGGTCGCCCGGATCGACCAGCCCGGCATGGCGTGTGCCCTTCCCGAGCTGAATTGTCACCGCCCTCGTGCCCGGCCGCAACGCCGCGGCGAGAAACCCGCGCTGCCCCGGGCCGATGATCGCCGACCAGGTCAGCGGCGCCCCGGGCGACAGCGGCTCGCGCATGGCGTAGCCGCGAAACGCTTCGACGGTCCTGGAGCCTTCCACCAGGATGTGGCGGCGGCGAATCTTGCCTTGCTCCATGTCGAGCGTGCCCAGATCCCCGTCCCCGAGCAGCGTGCCCACCTCCAGGTTGCGGTCGGCCACGATGACCTTGCGGGTGACGGGCGCCCTCGGCGCCGGTTGTTGCTGGGGCTGTGCCGTGCGGACCGGGTCGGCCTCCTCGCCCGACAGGAAGACGTTGGCGAGTACGATGGCGCCGATCAGGGGAATCGCTGCCAGCAACCCCAGAAGGATCAGGTTTCGATATCTGTGCATCGGCTGGATTCTCCGGTTTTACTGCAAGACCGCGGCGCCATGACGGGCGCGGCAGGCGGGATGGGCACGCAAATCAAGGGTCATGGCAGGGGATATTCGAGATGTTGCGACAGCGTGCGCGGGATCAACACGGCAACGGTGGGCGGCACGATCGCCACGGCGAAGGGCAGCGCGGACCGCCAGCGCCGCGCCACGGGCAAGGGCAGCAGGGCGAACCCGCAGAGCGTGAAGGCGCCGAGGGCGATGCCAAACAGGAACAAGCTGAGATCGACCGGTCCGACCCACAGCCCGGCGACCGCGATCAGCTTGGCGTCGCCCGCACCGAACCGTCCGGTCAAGTACAGCGCGAACCCGAGGCAGAGCAAGATCAGGCCGATCGCCAGATGCGTCCACAACGCTCCCGACGGGCGGACCTGGCCGATCGCTGCGTGCAGCGCGAAGAGCCCGATCAGCAGAACGGGAATCGTGTTGGGCACCCGGCGCCAACGCAAATCGGTTATCGCCCCGGCGATGAACAGCGCGCATGCGCCCCACTCGACCAGCCACACCACCGACGAACCGGCGTCTACCATCCACTCTGTCTCCAACGCGTCAGGTTCAAGCCGGCCGCTGCGCCCGGGCGCGCCCGCGGCCTAGCGCGCATCGCCGGGTAGCGGGAACGGGTCGCGCAGCCCGCTCAGCCGGCGCACCGCATCGCTCACGCGAACGATCTCCTCGGGGTCCTCGATGACGGGCGGGCTTGCGGGCGCGCCGCGCGCCGCGCAATCGGCCATCTCGCCTACCGCGGCGAGCGCCGAAGCAAGTCGGCGCGCGGAGGCGGCGGAAAGGACGACGGCCATGCCCGCGCAGAGGAAGATCGTGGCGCCGAACGCGACGGCGAGTATCAGGGGCCAGTCGTGCAGCGCATCCTCGATGCCGCGCAGTGCGGCAATCGGCTCATGGATCGCAGTCAACGGCTTTTGCACGATGACGATCCAGTCGAGGCCGGAGAAACCGCCGATCGTCCGGGCGTCGACCTCGTGCCCGCCGATCCGGGCGTAGCCGGTCAACCAGCTGCGGCCGACCGCGTATCCGCTCCGGTCTCCGTCGAAGCTGTCCCGTGTGGACGGTTCGCCCTGCTCCCGCAAGTCGATGTCGCCGTTCATGATTCGCTGCGGATCGTGACCGGAGGCGGTTTCGGCGATCAGCGCGCCTTGACCGGTCGCCACGACGACCCGGCCGACGGAAACCTCTCGCGCGGCGCGATCGGCGATATTCTGGACGGCCTCGATCGCCAGAACCGTCTTCATGACGCCCAGCGGGGTATCGCCGCCGGGAGAGTCGATGCGGATCGAAATGGCGACGGACCAGACCCCGGCGGACTCGTCGTACTCGACCTCGCCGAGCGACGCCCCGTGCGCCCAGGCGCTCTTCCACCAGCTTTCGTCGGATTGAACGAAGTCGCTCGTCTGGCTTGTCATCGCTACGTTGAAGCCATTGCGGTCGGTGAAGAATATCTCAGCGAAATAGGGCGACTCCGCGACCTGTTGACGCAGATGGGAGTCCGCCCGCGGCCAGAGTCCCAGGCTCTTCTGCGTCCGAAAGCGGCGCTCGACATTTCCAATGGCTGCGTTCGTCAGCCCCTCGGCCTGGTGCTTGCGAGCAGCCGAGCGCGCGGCGTCGATGACGATTGGGGACGACGCCCAGACCTTGGCTTCCAGGATTCGGCTGGTCAGGAACGCGTCGATTTGCCGCGCGGTGTCGCTTGCCCGCACCGCAAGCTCGGAGCGGGCGATTTCCCTGGTCAGCGCCTGCCGGCTCCTGTCAAGGCTCTCATCGAGGACGTCGAGGTGATAGCCGAACAGTAAGAGCACGACCCCGCCGGCGAGCACGGCGGGAAGCGCGACGCCGAGCAGGGCGTTGGAGACCAGCTCTGCCCGCAGGCTGCCGCGGCGGAAATGCCAGACCCTCATCGTGCTGTCCCGACGGGCAGGCTGATACGGGCCACGGTACCCTGGCCGGGCAGCGAATTGACCTTGATGGTGCCCCGGTACTTTCCGACGAGGTGGCCGGCCAGCGGCAGGCCGATGCCAAGGGAACCTTCCCGCGAGGTGTAGAACGGCTTGAATATGCTTCTCTGCCGGTCGGCGGAGATTCCCACACCGTTGTCGATGACCGTGATCATGATCTCGCCGTCCTTGCGCGCGGTATCGATCTTGACGATGCCCTTCTTGTCCGCCTGGACCTGAACGGCGGCCAAGGAATTTTCGACGAGCTCCGCGACGAGCATCTGGAGGTCGGTTTGGCTGGCCAGTATCCGGGGAACTTCGCCGAGATTTGTGATGAATGTGGCGTCGGTCGCGGAGCCGGCCGCCGCGATCACGCCCTCGATACAGTCGTTGACGTCGATCATGGTGCGGTCGACATGGTTGGCCTGCGTGTTCGAGAAGGCCTCCAGGCGTTTCGCGAGACTGGCGATGCCGTTCAACCTTTGCCGCACGCTGGAAGCGATGGCGGGGATCGCGGCGACCTCCTCGTCCAGGCCGGATTCGGCCGCCAACTCGGTCGGGAGATCGCTGTGGTGCAGGGCGTGGCGGATTCGCTCGTGCGTCTTTTGCAGGAACTCCATGCGGTCGCCTATCTCGTCGGCCGAGGAGGCGAGGATGCCGGCGACGCATTTCACCACGAACCCGTTCTGCAGCACGGAGGTGGGGTCCCGCGGCGTGGGAGGGCCGATCGATTGCCGCGCGACCGGCGCCGAAGCGTCAGGCCGCGAGCGGTGCGGCGCGAACGGGGCTCGGGGCTGCGGCGGGGGTGCGGCCGGGGCATGGGCCTCGGCGGCGATCCCCTGTGCCGGGGCGGGCCGGACGGCCTCGCGCCGGCCGCCGAGCCGGTAATGCAGCGCAAGCCCGATCCAGAACAGGGCGAGCGCGCCGAACAGGGCCACGACCCCATGGTCGTAATACCTGGCCTGGACCGCGGCCCTTCCGAGCTCGAACTCGAGATTGACGGCCAGCTGGTCGGCGAACCGGGAGAGTTCATCGGACGTGGCCTGCGCGAAGAGGTCTTCGGTACGGCGCTGCCTGTCGACCAGCACCTCCGCGTGGTCCAACATGTTTCCGAGCGCGTTGGCCAGTGGCGGCGGATATCGGACGTTGGTCTTGCGCAGCTCGTCGATTTCGACCTTCAGGCGGCTCTTGGCCGTCTGGGTCGGCGTCGCGACATACAGGTTCACATCGCGCACCAGGGGCGAAACGGCTTCGACCAGGCGGGAGTTCCCGGCGGACGCGGCCTGCCGGGACACGCTGGCGGCGGCGAGCGGAAGGTAGCGCTTGGAATTCCGCACCACGGCATAGCCGGTCTTGAACCGCTCGATGCGCTCCTCCTGCGCTTCGATGGCGCTTATGAAGGCGTTGATTTCTCCGGCGATGCGATCGGGCAGGTCCGGAATGCGCTGGGCCCTTTGGGCGAGTGTCAGCTTCAGCCGCGCGACCCGGGGAATGAAGCCGGCCAGCGAGTCGAAGTCGGCGAGCGGGTCGGACCGGACGCGGGTGACCTCCATGCTCCAGCCGGTGGACAGAATTTGCATCTGCCGCACGAGATCGATCGACTTGCGGTAGTGCCGGCTGCTGCCGTCATGGGCGAACAGATACAGATAGGCAGCCGCGGCCAGCAGGATAGCGGAGAGTGAGACGCCGAGGATGACCGAGCCGGATCTCATGGTGATAGCTCCTTGGATTCGCCCACCAGCGTCTTGATGAACGCCACGATCGCTTCCTTGTCTTCGTCGGGCGCCTCCCTCCCCAGCTGAAACTCGAACATCGCATCGACGGCGTCTCGCAGGGTGGCGGCGCTTCCGTCGTGCAGATAGGGCGCGGTCAGGGCGGCCAGACGCAGGCTCGGCACCTTGAATGCGTGCCGGTCCTCATCGTTTCCGGTTATCGCGTAGCGGCCGAGATCGGCCTCGGTGATGTCGCCGCGCTTCTTGAAATAATCGTTCAGCACGCCGAAGACCTGGAACATGTTGCCCCCGACATTGGCGCCCTGGTGGCAGGAAGCGCAGCCGTAATCCTTGAACAGCTCGTAGCCGCGCAGCTCCCGGGCGTTCAGCGCCGTCTTGTCGCCTTCCAGCCACCGGTCGAAGCGGCTGTTCGGCGTGGACAGGGAGTTCATGAACTCGACGATCGCGTTCTTTATGTTCTTGCGATTGATGCCGTCGGGGTAGAGCCGCTCGAATCGCGTGCGGTACTCGTCGTCCCTGTAGAGCTTGGCGACGACTTCGGGCCACACGCTGCCCATCTCGAATGGCGATTGCACGGGACCGTCGATCTGGTCCTCGAGCGTATCCGCCCGCCCGTCCCAGAATTGCTTGAAGTTCATGGCGGCGTTGAACACGGTCGGCGCGTTGACCATGCCGGGCTTGTCGTCGACCCCGACCGAAACCCTGCGGCCGTCATCGCCGCCGCTCGCCAGATCGTGGCAGCTCGCGCAGGAAACCGTGCCGTCCTTCGACAGGATGGTGTCGTGAAACAGATCCCGCCCCAGCGCCGCCTTGGCGGGGTCGACATCGACCTGCTTGGGTATCGGCAGGATGGGCTCTTCGGCCCCGACGCCGGCAGCAAGCACCATGAGCGCGCCGATGGCCAGCCACAGCAGCGCGAGCGAGGCGGCTGCGCGGCGGTATAGGGAGTGAGTCGCGGTCATGCTATCCGGCAACACCCTGGAGCGCCGTCATCGCCGTCAGGAAGGCTGGGCCGGCGACCAGAAGCATCGTGCCGGGGACCACGAACACCAGCATCGGCAGGGTCATCAGCACCGGAAGGCGCTCGGCCTGGGCGGCAACCCGCGCCGCCTTTTGCAGACGTGCGTCGCTGGCGATGCTCTTCATCGATTGAGAAAGCGGCGTGCCGTAGCGATCGCTCTGGATGAGGGCCATCGCGAAATCGCCGAGCCCCTCGATATCGGTTCGCTCGTAGTACTCCTCGAGCACCGCCCGCCGATCCGAGCCGAGACGGATCTCGGCCTCGATCTGCCGGAATTCCTTGGCCAGGTTGGGCTCGATCGGCATAAGCTCCTCGGCGACGGTTATGATCCCGCGCTCCACGGTCAGACCGGTCTCGAGGCACATCACCATCATGTCGAGGGCGTCGGGAAGCGCGGACCGCATGGCGCCGAGGCGCCGGTTGACGATGGCGCGGAGGCCGTATTCGGGGACCATCCCGCCGACGATGAAGCCCACCAGGGCGCCCAGCCCGATGGCGTAGAGCTCCTGGCCAAGCGACTCCATGCCGGCGACGGCCAGAGCGAGGGCGACGGCCAGCGCGAGCGCGACACCCAGCTTGACGGACAGGAAGACCGAGAGCGCTTCCTGCTGCGCAAAGCCTGCCTTCCGGAGCATCGCAGCGAGCTTCTCCCGTTCCTCGGCGCCCACCGGCACGACCATGGAGAGGCAGCGCAGCAGGGCGAGCCCGAACACCCGGAAAGCCGGTCTCCTGTCGCGCCCGGGGAAGCTATCCGGCGTCGGCGCCGTTGCCGCCGCTTGGCCGCGCACCGTCGCCAGCCGCCGGTCGATAATGCGCGCCCGCCGCATCTCGCGGAAAATCAGCGGCGCGAGGGCCAGGATCGTGACGCCGGCCGCGATGGCTCCGGCCAGCGGAAGCGTGCCCGTCAACATCTATGTTGCTCTCCCCTTACTTCTCCACCCGCGAGGCGATGAACTTCGCGGCGAGCAGACCCAGAATGATCAAGCCAACCCCCCAGTGGAGCAGGTTGTTTCCCTGCTCGGTGCCGAACAGCATTTCGATCGATTTCGGCGCAACGAACTTCTGGCCGATCAGAACCAGCACCGGCATCACCGACAGCACCAGCAGGGTCAGACGGGTCTGCGCGGTGGAAGCGCGTGCCTTCAAGGCGATGCTGCGGCGTTCGCGCAGGGTCTGGGAAAGGTTGGCGAATGCGGCCGAGATGCTGCCGCCCGAGCGCCGCTGAAGGCGGATGACGGAGGTGAACAGCGTGAACTCGGCGAGGCGAACGCGCGCGGCGGCGGTGCGGAGCGCGGTGTCGGAGTCGAGCCCCGCGAGCAGCCCGTCGCATAGATTGCGCAGAATCGGCCGGATCGGCGGCTGGCAGTCCTCCGAGATAACGGCGATCGCCTCCAGGGCCGGGACGCCGGCACGGGATAGGCGCACGATCTGGTCGATGGTCTCGGGGAATTGCCGGGTGAATTCGGCCACCTGGCGCGACTGGAACGACGACATCGCATACACCACGCCGCCGACCGTGGCGATGCCGACCAGCGGCACCGTCCACCAGCCCGAGGGGATCTGCAGCACCATCATCGCGCCCCAGAAGCCGGCCCCCGCGAGGATGCCGATCCCGATGCCGCGGGGCACCGAGCGCCTCGGGTCGAGCAGCGGGTAGCGGGTCTGGACGAACTGCCAGAACCGGCCCGACTGTGAGCGGGTCTGGGCGGTGCGAAAGATGTCGGCGTCGACCGACGCATCGCCGTCGAGCGGCCTTCCGGTCAACGGCTCGGAGACCCGGTGGAGGCGCTGCCTGAACGCCTTCTCGCCGCGCCGCGACAGGGCGAACGCGACGGCGCCGCACAACAGGAGGGCCGCCGCCCCGCCAAGCATCGTGAACAGCGGGCTCAACCTTCGGCCTCCCCGATCCGCGGATCGGCCTGCAGCGCCGTCATGAGCGGCTCGCGCAGCTTCAACGCATCGACCGCCTCGATCCACGAGGGCTGCCGCCCGGAGGTCTCGAACACCTGCTCGTCCTCCGGCCCGGGCCGACGGCGCCACATCTCCTCGGTGGTGACGATGTCGTTCTCGATGCCGACGACGTTGGTCGCGCTGAGTACGCAGCGATGGCCCGAGCGGAGCCGCGCAAGCTGGACAACCATGTCGATGCTGGAGGCGATCTGCCGCCGCAGGGCGGGCAGCGGTATGTCGCCGCTGCCTATCATCAGCATGTTTTCGAGCCGGGTGAGCGCATCGCGAGGGGTGTTCGCGTGCAAAGTGCACATCGATCCGGGATGGCCGGTGTTCATGGCCTGGAGCATCTCGTTGGCCTCGCCGCCGCGCACCTCGCCGACGATGATCCGGTCCGGGCGCATTCGAAGCGTGTTGACCAGCAGGTCCCGCATGTTCACCTGGCCGGTGCCTTCCGCGCTCATGGTGCGCGTCTCGAGGCGCACCACATGCGGCTGCTGGAGCTGCAGCTCAGCCGCGTCCTCGATGGTCACCAGCCGCTCGCTGTGCGGGATCTCCCGCGACATCGCGTTCATGAAGGTGGTCTTTCCGGCGCCGGTGCCGCCGCTGATCAGGATGTTGAGCCGGGCCCTGACCCCGATGCGGAACATCTCCGCCATCGCCGGGGACATCACGCTGCGCTCGGCCATGTCGTCGAGGCTGGTGCCCCGCATGACGAAGCGCCGGATCGAGATGGCGGCGCCGTCGAGCGCGAGCGGCGGGATGATGATGTTGACGCGGGACCCGTCGGCGAGCCTGGCATCGACCATCGGGCTCGACTCGTCGACCCGCCGTCCCACCTGGCCGGCGATGCGTTGCGCGATGTGCAGCAGATGCTGGCGGTCGCGGAACCGCAGCTCGACCCGTTCCAGCTTGCCGCGCCGCTCGATATAGGTCGAATCCATCCCGTTGATCAGGATGTCGGATACCGTGGGATCGACCAGAAGCGGCTCGATCGGGCCCAGACCCTTGATGTCGTGCACCAGCTCGGTGACCACCCGCTGCCGGTCCAGCGGGCCGAGATCCGGCACGCCGGCCTCTGGGGTGTCGAGGAAGGCCAGGAGCTGGCCGGCGAGCTGCTCGTTGTTGAGCCCGGAGATCTTCGTCATGTCCAGCGACTTGACGATGATCGGGTGAATCCTGGCGACGATCTCGCCAACCGCCGCATCGGCCTGGGACCGCGGGCGGACGGCGAGCTCCCGCTGCGCCTGGGGCTGCGGCGCGGGATCGGGAGTGCCGGCCGGGGCGGACGGTGCGGCGGGTTCGAGGGGGCGGGTTCGCCGCCCGAAGGATCGCGCGGCCACGATCAGCCTCCCCGGGAAAGGGCGGCCGAGTCGGCAGCCGCGTCCAACAGCAGCCGATCCGTCAGCCCGCCAAGAGGCTTGCGCAGATGGCGCGGTATCCGGCCTTCCGGCCAGCCGCGGTCGGCGATCGCCGGCAATGACGGCTCGAAGGGAATTTCGACATCCGCCGGGAGCTGCGTTGCCGCCCCTACGAGCGGTCCGGACTCCGAACCGCGCTTGAACTCCCGCGTGTGGTTGCGCACCCGCAATGTCGGTTCGCGACCGCCGAGCAGGTCGACGATCCGCGCCGCGCGCAGGACATCCCTGACCGTGGGTTCGGCGACGACGACGCGCATATCGGCCTGTTCGAGCACCGCGAAACAAGTGTCCGGATCGTCCAGCCCGTCGACGAGCACCAGCTGGGAGCGCTGTCTCAACTCGTCGATCAGCCACTCCACCGCCCGAAGCGAAGGAACGGGGAGCGGCTCGGCGGTCCAGCGATAGGCGTAGACCGAAATGCGCTCCGAGCGCTGGGTGCACACGCCATCCAGCATCTGCGGGTCCGGGATCGCTCCCACCGCGACCTCCAGCAGTTGGTCGAGGCCGGCCGACGGATCGATGTCGAGAAGGATTGCCGAGGTGGGCACCGTCCGGCTGAGGTCGAGCACCGACACGAAGCGGCCGCGCAGGGACGCCTGCAGCGCGGTGGCGGCAACCAGCGTGGTCGCGCCGCTGCCGCCGGTGCCGGCGAACCCGACCACCTTCCCGGTCGACGATCCGACCGGGCTGGACCCTGCGGCGCGCGCGACGGACTCCTGAACCGCCGCCGCGGTAACCGGCTTGACCAGGTAGTCGCTCACCCCGGCGAGCAGCAGCTCGCGGCTGCTCTTGGCCGTGTTATCGGAGCCGATCGCGACCACGGTCGTGCCCATGTCGCAGACTTCCGCCAACTCGTGGATCGCGCCGGCCGGGTATGGAATTCCGTCGACGTCGACGATCACCAGATGCGCGGAATGCCCGTCGGCGAGAGCGGAGACGGCCGCCCGGAGCCCGCCGGTCCAGACCTCCGGATCGTCGTATTGGGGCGACGGCTTCCTGAAATCCAGCAAACCCTGCCGAAGGGCGTTCTCGGTTTGATGATCGGTGGCGAAGGCGAGCGCGGCGACCCGGCCGCCGGGCTTCGCTCGGCCGGGGCCGGCGTCCGGTTGGCGAACGGTCGCCGCTGCGCCGGATTCCGTGCCCGCGCTCCACGCCGCGGGGTCGAACACCGCGGCATCGTGGGACGAGGTCGCGGCGTCTTCCGAGAGGCCCTCGACCAGCGCGTCTTCGAAGTCGGCCGTGAACCCGCCGGCCGCCGTGTCGGGCGCCGGCGCCCCGTTCGCTGACAAGAGCGCGGGATCGAGAGCCGGACGACCGTCGTCGGTCCCCCCCAGGCCGTCGGAGTGTCCGGGATCGGCCGCGAATCCATTGAACGGGGTGTCCGGCGCTGGCATTCCGTTGCCCAACAGGGACGCGGGATCGAGAGCCGGGGACTCCGCGGCCACGCCGCTGGAGATGGCGGCGCCGGCCAGGGATTCCAGTGCCGGAAGGTGTCCGGAATCGGCCGCGAACCCGTTGAACGGCGTATCCGGCGCGGCGTGTGCGTCGCCGAACGGGAGGAGGGAATCCAGGGCGAGGGGAGGGTTCCCGGGCTCCGCGCCGGCCGCGCCGAGATCCTGCGTCGGGCGGGTTTCCCGGCCGGCATCGACCGCCGGCTCCGGGCGCGAGGGCGTCGGCGGCGGAAAATCGCTATCTCGCGAGGGGTCGAGGTTCATGGCTTCGCTTTCGGAAGACAACGTCCGGCTCGTGTACAAGCATGAAGTGCGGAACGACCGTCGCCGTGGAACTCACCGGCGGAAGCCGGTAACCTCCGCCCGCCGGTCGGGTACCGACGGGGCTGTTTCGGTCTGTCCCCGACGGCGGGCCGGTTCTTGCGATCCGACCCGTGCCGGGGACGGCGAACCGGGAAAGCGGCTGCGGCCTGGCATGTCCCGCCGCTTTCCCGGTGTTGGCGCGCCGGTCGCCGCGCCATGCGCGGGGTGACCGGCGTTCCTTCGGCCTGGTATCAGCCGCCGCCGCCGCCGGCCCCGCCGCCGCCGCCGCCGTCGCCTGCGGTGTTCTGTTCGACCAGGTTCTCGCGTGTCTCCACTCTGTCACCTATGCTCGCGATGGTGTTCTCGATGTCGGTGCCGAACTGGGCAACGGCCGCGCCGATCGCGACGGTGATGATTCCCACGAGCAGCGCGTACTCCAGCGCGGAGACGGCTTCGCTGGCCCGCAGGAAGCGGCGGAAGTTTTGCGTGTAACGTTCGATCATCGTTTCATGTCCTCTCTGGATTGATCGATTGCTGGCGTTTCGTGCCAGCGATACGGTTGGCGGGTGGGTTCGGAGTTTCCTTCGTCTCTCAACCTGCTTTGCTTGGAATTGGGCGATGGCCGATCGGCTGTTCCCCAGCTCCCTCCGGTGATCGGCCGCGTCTTCAAGTGGACTCCTCCGGCGGGGCGACAGGTCTGGCCGGCGCCGCGTCCTGATCGCGGGCGGGCAGGACGTACACGTGGTAGCTGTCTCCGACGAGCAGCAGGTTGGAGATCAGGCCTCGCTGCGCCGGCCGCGCGCAAACTTCGGCGACCAGGATCACCTCGCCCTCCGCCACGCCGGATGTCGCCGGCGGCGCGAGCAAGACGGCCCTCCATCCCTTTTGCCCGCGTTCGGCGCACTCGAGCGCGAGCGCGGTCGTCACGTCATCGTCGCCGAACCGGATCGTGTCGTCGGTCCAGAGCACGGCGGTGGGCTCGTCCTCGCCGGTCGGGCGTTGGAGAGCAGAAATCACGTAGGCCACGCTCACCGGAGCTTCGAACTCCTGCCGGTAGAGGAACTCGCCGAGAGCGGCGAGATCGCCCGACTTGGGCTCGGTTTCCAGGGACACGAACTCGGCGAGGGCGACCGCGCTCCGCGCGCCCGCGGTATCCAGGCTGACCACCGAGTACAGGTCGAAGCACAACATGGAGATCGTCAGCAGCGCCGCGCTGCCGAAGCCCAGCTCGATCCCGGCGGCACCGTCGTCACCGCGGGCGAACCGGCGCATTCCGGAAAGGGTCGAACGGGCGATCATGAACTTTCTCCCACCATCTCGACCTCGGGCTCGATTTCGCCGGGTTCGCTGCGCGCCGTTCCGATCGAGACCTCCCGCGGCGTTGCGTCGGATTCAGACGGCTCGGCGTTGAAGGTCCAGGCCTGGCGGTGCCAGGCGATGGTGACCCGGACCATGTCGCCGGTCCGCTCTTCGGGGCTCTCGCCGCTCAGCAGGTTGCCGGTGGTGAGTCCCGTGTCCACGGTCACCGTCCACCCCGGGCTGCACTCGAACTCCTCGTTGAGGCCAAGCTCGTGCTTGATCGCATCGCAGGCGACGGTCCCGATCGCTCCGGCGTTCGCTTGCTGGTCCGGTGATAGGGCAACCGCGCGAGCCGCGGCGCGGGCCGCCCGGTTCATGTTCTCGGTCGTGTAGAGCGAGCTGTAAATTTCCATCAACCCGCCGGCCGCGAGGATCAGGACCGATATGACAACGGCCGTCTCGACCGCCACCGAAGCGCGGCGCGCACGCCAGAAATCGAGCGCCGCGCATCCGCCCTGTCGCGCGATCCGGCGCCGCGCACCGCTCGATCCGGCGGATGCCGTGGGCCCGTCGCCTCGCATGTTGCCGTATCCGTGTTTCATGATCTTTTGGCATTTCCACATAGCGGTCGGGGTATTATTGGGATCGCCGACTACCGTCAACAAAGCCTTCCCGCGAGCGGGCGCCGGGTCGGCATGTATCGCACCGGGGTTCCCCTGCCGTTTTTTCTAACTATCTGAAAACACGGGTCTTTCTTGGCCTCTGTATCCTCCCCGGAGACCAGTGCGGCGGATCGACGCAGCAGGAGCGAGGCCGGTGCGGGGTGGAGAGGAGAGGGGTGCGGGAGAGCCGATTATCCGTCCTCGCGAAGGACGGGAGACCGACGGGGAAGCGGCGCCTCCCCAGCTACGCGCCCGAACCTCGCGCGACGAGATCCGTCACCCGGTCGAGCGACTCCCGGCACGCCTTGCCCAGGTCGTTCAGGGCCGCGGACACGGTGCCATTCCGCAATGCCGGATCGAACGGGATGACGATGTCCGGGCTGCGTTCGGCCAGCGCGTAGCGGATATGAGCGGAGGACAGCGCGTAGCGGCGCATGCGCGGAGAGCACTGGACGAGCAGTGCGGGATTCTCCTTGCCGAGCCATGCCAGGCGATGCACCGCCGCGCTGATGCTTGACAGGGTCGGCTCGTAGAGCAGAACGCGGGCATTGGCCCAGCGCATGAGTTCCAACTGAATGCCCGGGTCCGTCAGCCCGGTCACCAATACGACATGCGCGCGGTTGGCGAGATGTTTCAGCAGCGCGTACAACGCCGGCAGCGACGGACGCCGCGGCAGGGTTCCGGCCAGAGGATATCCGATCAGCGAAACGCCGGGCGCGACAGGCGTGGTTACGGCGTCGAGCTTCTCGAGGTCGACCGGCGGATCGGCGCCGTCGGAAGATAGCGGAGCCAGCGAGTCGAGAAGCACGGACAGGCTGCCTTTCGGTTCGGTGGCAAGCAGGGCCGGAATCTTTCCCGACACGGGGTCAAGGTCGACGACCGACGCCGACCGGCCGCCCGCCGCAATGCCGTGAGCGACCGCGGAAACCACTGTCGAGGTTCCGCTGCCCGCGCTGCCGGCGAAGGTGACGACGCGCCCGGCATAGTCCACTTCCGGCGGTTCCTCCGTCGCCGCCTTGCCGGCTTCGCGAACGGCGGCAGGCGAGATCGGCTTTACCAGATAGTCGGAGACTCCATGCCGCAGCAGCGCGCGGCTGAATTCGGCGGTATCGGTTGAGCCGATCGCCACCAGCGCGGTTTGAAATGCGCAAATCTCGCTGAGTTGAACCGCCGCGCCGTGCGGATCCGAGACGCCGTCCAGGTCCACGAAGACGAGCCTCGACGGCGGCTCGGTGGCCAAGATGCGCAACGCGCTCGACAGGGACCCGCGCTGTATCTTGACCTCCCGGCCGGGAAACCCGGCGCGCAGAGCGCGTTCCGTCTCGGCGTCGACGGCGAACCCGCGGGCATAGGGCCGTTTGGCGGCTGGTGGCATGTCCGGCTCAACTGGCGAACGAAGGAGGGCCGACCGGGACCGGAATCAGGAACCGCCCGCGGAAGCGGCTGTCGACGACGGGGACTGCATCCGACGAAGCTTGTCCTCCACCCACCGGCTGTACGCGTCGATAAGCGCGCCTCGCGCTTCGGGCGGCCGGCCGCGCCAGGAGGCACACAGCTCGTCGAGGGCCTTGCGGCCGCCGGCCGCATCGAGGTCCCCGTCCGCGGACGCATCCGCGGCCGACACGGTCCGAGCACAGGCCGCCTGCAGGGTCTGCATCGACCGACCGTCCGTCAACGTCCGCTGCGCGCTTGCGGCGTAGGCGCGTTCCACCCCCGACGGGGCGCCGAAATAGGGATCGTGAAGGGCGAGTTGTTTTTCGCATCCGCCGAGGAGCGATGCAGGAAGGAGCGCCGCCGCGACCCAAGGCCGGCAACGCCGGTACCGGGACTCAAGCAAGACAGACCTCCTGCAGTGCCGCAGCGCAGCGCATATTGCCCGACGATACCGGGTTCGCACGACGCCGGCTCGGCGCCGGCGAAACCCCGCCCTCGGCGCCGGTCGCGCGGCGCAGTCGAAAGGCATCCGGACCGACCGATCCGCGATCGGTCCTGTCGCGTCGCGTGGTGGCGAGGTTTCTCAAGCGATCGGTCTTCCCAGATCCCGGGCTCGCATGTGCGCTCAATGTTGTAGCTCGCGGCACGGTGTCAATGCCGACGCCAACTCGCCTCGCGCATCCGTGATGACCGCCGCACGGAGGCAGGGACCCGCGACTGCAATCCTCGCCGAACGCCAAGGCCGGGATTCGACCGCGGAGGACCCTGCATCCCTCATTGACGGAAATACAACCCTGGATCGATACTTCGACATGCGAGACTCGATGCACAGGCGGAGGCTCGCAGTTCCGGAATCACGATTTCATCGACAATTTTTCGTGGATTGTTGAAGATGGCACCCGCACCGCCCACCTTTAGCCGTCGATTCCAGGGCCTTCCGCGACTCCGTGTCGAGCTGCGCCCTTCACCGTCAATCAAATCGGGGGTGAAGAGCCCATGATCCAGAGACTGTACCCATCGCCGGTTGGTCGCATGCGGGCGGGCGCGGCGATTCTCGCGGTGGTTGCGATCGTCGGTTGCACCCCCTGGCAATCGCCGGAACACAGGGTCGGGGGCGCGGATATCCTGCGCAGCAACCTGTCGGTCGCCGCCGCGGCCCTGTCCGCAGGCCAACCCGAGGCGGCTCGCAGGCAATACGCGTCTCTCGCCAAACGCTTCGAGCTCGCACCGGAGCCGATCCTTGGTCTCGCCTATATCGCGTTCGGCTCCGGCGACCTTGCCGGCGCGGAACGCCACTTCGCGAAAGCCGCTTCCCTGGCGGAGGACGCTTCCGCGGTAAGGGCGGAAGCGTTGCTCGGCGCCGGTCGAGTGGCGCTTGCCGGCAACGAGATCGGGGCGGCGCGGCGATATCTGCAGGATGCGCGCGACATCGCCGGGGATCTGCCGCTGGCGCCGTGGATTGCCAACGCCGTCGCCGTCGCCGCCGCGCTCGACAACGATCTCGGCGCGGCGGAGACCGCCTTCGGCGAAGCGCTCCGCCTGTCCTCGGAACATCCCCGAATTACCGCGAATTTCGTGCGCATGCTGGTCGCGGTAGGCCGCCACGACGACGCGGCGCGAATTTTCGACGGGCACGAACCGTCCTTCTGGCTGGACGACGACGGAGACGCGCTGCCGCGCCTGATCGAGGAGGCCCGGCACGATCCCCGCAACTACTCCCTGGCGCTCGCTTTCGCGCCGTCGCCGACGCTGCATCTGCCGGAATCCGGCTGGCCGCCAGCGGCGGACCGCATCGGTTTCCTGTTGGCGCCGGGTCTTGCGCTCCGCCTCGCCGCGATCGCCGACCACGAGGCTCCGGAGAGCGAGCCGGAGCCCGCCGCCATACCGGTTGCCGACATGCCCGAAACACCGCGCGAGGCCGCCTCGCCGAACCGGTTGACGATAGCCCCGGGGCAGGGGCTACGGCTCCCCCTCGACGGCGACGCGGAATCGGTCGTGATCGCCTCCCCGGGTATCGCCGATGTCCAGCTTCTTTCGCCCGACATGCTGTACATCATCGGCAAGGGCATTGGACGGACCTCCATCACCGTGGTCGGAACCGACGGACGGATCCAGGACCGGGCCGTATCGGTCGAGCTGGACCTTGGCCCCTTGCGCACAGCGCTCGCCGGCAAGCCCGAGCTCGCGGAGGTGACCGCCCGGCCTTTCGCGCGCGGCGTGGCGCTGACCGGAGACGTCGCTTCGGCTTCCCTGGCGGCGCGCGCCATCCGCCTCGCCGTCGCCGCGTTGCCGAAGGCCACGCCGGTGGAGAACGAACTGCGCATCACCGGCGCGCAGCAGGTGAACCTGGAAGTGCAAATCGCGGAGGTCCAACGCTCGATCTCCGAGGATCTCGGGATCAACTGGGAAGCGATCGGGATTCGGAATGGCAACCTGCTGGGATTCCGGATCGGACGCTTCGTAGACTTTTCGCAGACCATTTTCGATGGTGAGCGGTCTCCGCTCCTTTACTTCCAGGGGAACACGGGTGACTCCCGTATCGCGAGCGTGATCGACGCGCTCTCCCAGGCAGGCCTGGCCAATGTCCTGGCGCGGCCCAATGTCACCGCCATTTCAGGCGAATCGGCATCCCTGTTCTCGGGCGGCGAGTTTCCGCTGCCTACCGGTTACGATGACGGGGTGCTGGTGTTCGAATACAAGAAATACGGAATCCTGCTGGACTTCGTGCCGACGGTCATCGATTCGGCCAGGATCTCCCTGCATGTCCGGCCCGAGGTGTCGGAACCGTCGATCAACCGGTCCGTGCAGATCTCCGGGGTCACCATCCCGGTCATCAACGTGCGCCGCGCGGAGACCACGGTCGAGGTGGCCAACGGCGAATCGATCGTCATCGCGGGGCTCTTCCGCAACGCGTCGAACACCCGGGAAGCCGGCTTGCCGGTGCTGAAGGACGTGCCGGGTTTCGGCCTGCTTTTCGGCAGCCGCTCGAGCCGGGCCGACGAACTCGAGCTGATCGTGATTGTCACCGCGCGTCTGGTGGAGCCCGGGAAGGCCTCCGGCGAGGCCCGGGCGCCGACGTCCAGACGGACCCAGGGCTATCACTACTGATCCCGGCTCCGCGGACCGCTCCGACGGAACCACCGCCCGTGTGAGACATTTCGTCGCGCTCCCCAACTGCCGGATTGACGTCGGCGAACCGCCTGGCGGACATTCCGGCGCTCGGGAAGGCGCGGCGTCGGCCCCTCCCATCGCCAAGCGGGCGGCGGCCGGCCGGCACCTCCTTCAACGATCGGAAAGAGAGTCCGGGGCCATGTTTCACACTATCGGGGCGATCGGCGGACGCTTCCTGCGAGACACGCGCGGCGGAGCCACCAGTATAGCCGCCGTCTTTGTCATCTTCATGACCCTGGGCGGCGCGGCGCTGATCGTCGACCACAACCATCTGGTCGGACAGCGCGACATCCTCAAGAGCGCGGCCGATGCAGCGTCCGTGGCGGCCACCCTGCATCTCGGCGAGCAGCCGAGCACGATGAGCGATGCGGACGCCGAGACCGCCATCACCTCCTTCGCGCGCAAATACGCCGTGCTCAACGTGCTCGGCAACGTCAACGATGCGGCGATCACCGCCGAGGACGTGACCATCACGTTCGACATGGACCGGGGTACGAACACGGTCAACGCGACCGTCGCGGCGGATACCGGGAAGACGCTCATCGCCCACTGGCTGTACGGCTACTCGGGGCCCGGCACCGTGACGACCTTCGCCGGCGTGGAGCGTGTCGATTCGACCACGGAAATCGTGCTCGCCATCGACGTCAGCCTGTCGATGAAGCGCAACCTGGAGGGCGACGATGTCGGCCATTCGGATCCTGACAGCCGCCTGTCGATCGTGAAACAGGCCGCCATCGACCTGGTGGGCGTGGTGCAGCCGAGCGCCGAAAACAGAGTCGCGGTAGGGGTGGTCCCCTGGGACCTCTGGGTACGCCTGGATCCGACATTGCGGGCGTCCTGGACCGCCAAGAGTTGGGCGACCTACCCGAAGAGGCGGTACTTTGGCGCCCCTTACGAATGCCAGCCCGTGAGCACCTGCACGCCGACGTCCAGTACCGACGATTTGCGCGCGTCCGCACCGGGCACCTGGGCGGGATGCCTCGACGAGCACCGGGTGACCGGCGACCTCGCGGACCTCACGCCGGAGACGGACTGGTTCGAACATCCTTCGACAAAGGCATTCGCCCAGGCCATCTACCCCTCGGAATTCGGCGTTGCGTATGCGTGCCTGGATAGCCCGCTGCCCGGCGACCTGCGGACCCAGAACTGCTACGCCCGTGCGGCAGCCGGCATTCCGGCGTGGCGCGTGTCCGGGAGACGGCGCGCTCAAGAGAGGTGCCGATCCGACAGGCCCTCGATACTGCCGCTCTCGACGGAGCAGACCGACATCGTCGAATACATCGAAGCGATGGCGCCGGGCGGCGCCGAGACCCATTCCGCGCTGGGCCTGCTGTGGGGGCAGAGGCTGCTGACGCCCGAGTGGCGGGACGCCTGGGGCGACAACGCCTATCCGGTGAACCGGGGCGCCAACGTGCGTAAGGCCATCGTGCTGCTGACGGACGGCAACGACACGCAATGCGGCGAAGTGGACACGGATTGTTCGATTACCAAGCTGGGGTACGATCGCGCCGAGGTCTGCGAAGACATCAAGGAAGCCGGTTCCGAGATCTTCGTCGTTGCGGCGATGCCGCCCAGCGAGGTGTCCGGGGACCTCGGCACCGGGCTGACCGCTTGCTCGAGCCAGGGCGACCGTCCGGGCACCTACACCTTTCTCAATAACAGCGATGCGGCGGCCCTGAGGGCTGCGTTCACCAGCATCGCGACCCAACTTCGAGGGGTGCGGAGGGTCTATTGACCGGACGGGCGGCCCCCGGGCGGCGCGTCGGCCTCCGCGACGGCTTGCTCGATGATCCTCAACCCCGCGGCGACGGCGTCATAGAGGCGCCGTCCCGCTTCGGTGGGCGTCATGCCGATGCGGGACGGCTGGAGAAGCCGCGTGGCAAGCTGCCGCTCAAGGTCGGCGACCCGACGCATGACCGTGGACCGGGCGGTACCCAGCTCCTCCGCGGCGTGCGAGAAGCTGCCCAGCCGCGCGACGCTCTCGAACGCGATCAGCGTGGCTTCGGACGGGATCCGGTACGTGCCGATTTGTTCCATGATGCACCTGTTCCAAGGTCCGGCGGGCCGTCGTTCCGGTGTCCCGCGGCATCGGGAAGGCCTCCCGGTCGATGGCCCGCAGCGTCTCCCGCGGGTCCGCGTCCGGCATGCCGGCGCCGGAGCACGCCTCCTTCCGCCCGAATCCGGTATCCGTTCGGCTGCCAAAAGGCAAATGCGGAATTGATCCAAAACTATGCACTCTCGACATATCGAACGCGGTGGGACGCGGTCCCGAGGAACACCGCTCCATTTCTTGGTAATTTTGACATTCCTTGAGAGATATGGTATGATACTCTGGAAGATATGCTTTACAAAGGTTCAATTCGGATTCCTGGGGAGAGCGCGCTGATCGCGTTCGAGAGCGCCGCGCGGAACGGCAGTTTCGCGGGAGCGGCCAAGGAATTGCAGATCTCGCGATCAGCGGTCCGAAGCCGCGTAGAGGGGCTTGAGAAACAGCTGTCGATTCGGCTGTTCGAACGCTCCCGGTCGGGACTGAGTCTCACCGAAGCGGGTTGTCGTTTCCGCGATGCTGTGGTCGCGGGCCTGTGCGTCATCGAGGCCGGCATGGCTGAGGCCGCCAACCGTTCCGATTGCGACCGGGCGGTCTGAGGCCGCCTCAGGGGGCCGCCGCGGAGTCCGGCGGGTTCGTAGACGGTGCCCAACGCTTCCCGCATCCGTCGATGTCGTCGCCGCTCGCCCGCGCTACTCCGACAGCCGGAGCAGCGGCAGGCATCGCCGGGCGTTGGGATTCCTGCGGCCGGTCTCGGTCAGAACGGCGACCAACCTGTTGTTGAATTCGACAAATCCCTCGCCGAGCGCGACGACCGCGCCGGCATCGAGATAGCGCTCGATAAAGTGGCGCCAGCCCATGGCGATGCCGCGCCCGCAGGCGGTCGCTTCCAGCACCTGAATGTAGCTGTCGAGCAGCTCGAAGCGAGGAGAATGCGCCGGGCTTCCGGCGCTTTCGAACCAGTCGGACCAGGACGTCCATCCCATGTTGGGCTGGGACAGGTCGAGGAAGGTCAACGCGCCCCAGCCGGCAACGGGCCCGTGGACGATCTCCGCGTGGGCGGCGGCATATTCCGGAGAACAGATCGGTTGTATTTCCTCTCCGAGGATCACCGCCGCGTCTTCTGGGGCGACGCCGGGAAGCGCGTCATCCGCGCTCCAGGTCACGACCAGGTCGGCGTTCGGCTCGACGTGCCGGTATTGCGGCGAGCTCCGGTGGATCAGGACTCGTGTCCCGACCTCGCTACCGAGCGCTTCCCGAAGCGCGCCGAAGCGCGGGAACATCACGAGCTGGGACACGTCGTGGGAACACGCGATCACGACGTCTCCCGCTTCCGGCCGGCCGGCGGCTTCCTCGGTGCCGACCTGAATGACCCCGAGCCCTGCGACGACTGCATCGCGGAATCGAAATCCGGCGGGAGTCAGCGTCACACCGGACCTGGAACGTTCGAACAGCCGGGTCGCGAGCTGGTCTTCCAGGGCGGCGATGCGGCGGCTGAGCGCGGATTGCGAAGTTCGCAACTCCTCCGCGGCGCCGGTGAAGCTGCCCTTCCTCGCGGCGCTCTCAAAGGCGATCAACGCGCTGATCGATGGGATGCGATAGGGACCACGCTCCGTCATGCCATTCGCAATGCCCGCGCATCAGAAAAAGAAGCCGTTCTCAACCGCACGTTGCTGACAGCGGCATGCTGCGCTTCGTTCAGATTGCCTCACGGCGACCCGAGAGCCGACTCGTTGGCCGTTTTGGCGAACCTCGCTCTTCGCACGAGCATGCGCGATTTGCCGTCGTCACTCAACAGAATCCTGAAGACGTCCCGCGAATCGTCTCGCCGCGGGCGCCGCGGAACGCCCTATCGAGCGGACGCGACCGGCTCACGGGTCCTGGTCCCAGTCCGGGTCGTCGCTGGGCGAGAGCGGACTGTCGCCCGCCAGCAAGCCCTTGCCGGGGACGTGGTTGATTTCGAGCCGTATGCCGTCCGGGTCCTCGAAGACGAAAAAATAGTAGCCGGGCGCCCAATCGCCCTCCATGGGCCCGCGGTCGATCTTCGCCCCCATCCCGCGCAGCCTGGCCGCCGCCATGTCCACGTCCTCGCGCGAGCGGGCGCGGAAACACAAATGGTGCAGGCCGACCCGGTTGCGCACGAATCTCTCGCCCTCCCATTCCGGCGCGGCGCGCTGGATGCCGAGGGCGGTTCTTCCGCCCACGTGATAGACGAAGTTGTTGCCTTCATAGACCTTGTGCATGCCGAGAAACGGCAGCAACTCGCAGTAAAAGGCGCGAGCTTCGTCGAAGCGACTCACGGTCAGGACGACATGCGCCATGCCGTTGATCCGGATCATGGGGGCCTCCGATTCCGGCCGGGCGGCCACGCGCCGCCGCTCATTGCGGAAGTTTATCAGCCCCATCCGAAATCGGTATTGGGTGGGGGACCGTTCGCGTCCCAAATTTGCGTTGCGGGAGGCATTGGAGCCTCCCCGGGGGGACGCAAAGCGGCGACATGTTCGAAAGGCGAAGCGATCTGGTCAAGTTTCTCGCGGTCGCGGACACGGGAAAGATTCTCGCCGCGGCCGACCGGCTGGCGATCACCCAACCGGCGCTGTCCCGGGTCATCGCGAGACTCGAGGATCAATTCGGCGGGCAGCTCTTCGAACGCGTTCCGACCGGCGTGCGGTTTACCGAGCTCGGTGCCACTGCCGCCGAGCTGGCGCGTCGCATTCTCGAGGAAATCGAGATTGCCGAGAGCAAGATCAAAGATCTGGTCGGCGGCCGGTCGGGCCGCCTCCGGGTTACCGCTAGCCCCGTATGGATGCAGGCGGTCCTGCCCCCAGCCATCGCCGAATTCCGCGGCGCCTGCCCCGGGATCGAGCTGAAGCTGCGGACCGCGAATGTGAGCGAGGGGCTGCGCCGGCTGGAGGAAGGGGAGAGCGACATTCATTGCGGCGGTATCGATACGCTGGAACCGCTTCCGCCGTGGCTCAAGCGGGAAACCCCTCTAAAGGTCACGTGGGGCGTCGTCGCGCACCGGGATCACCCGCTTCACGAAGACCAATTCGCGCTGCCCGCTCTCGCCGATTGTCCGTGGATCGACTATGACGGGAACCCGCCGGCGGGGCTCCGCGACGGCAACGGTCGGCCTTCCCTGGCCACGGTGCTCGACGAACTCTACGAAGTCACCGGGAGGCGGGTTGCTACCGTCATAAGCGCCGGTGCGACCGGGCTGTTCCTGCTGGAGACCGGCCCCTACCTTTCCTGGCTTCCCTTGCCGTTCCTCGAGGCGATCGCCGCACCGGCTCTGAAGCCCCTGCCGATCGAGTTCGGGAAGCACCGTTACCGGACCGGCATCGTCTGGCGGCGGTCCGCCGAGAGCATGGCATCTTTCCGCGTCCTGCAAGAGGTGGTGCGGGCGGCGGCGGCGCGCCAGACGGGCTGAACCCGCGCCGCGGACGGGCGCCTGGACGATATTCTGTTGCCAATGCGGCAGCGCTGAGCCATAGAATCGCGGGTCACGCTTTCAGCCTGTCCCGGAGTGGCTCGATGCGCGCGCGGTGGAACGGAATTGCGGATATCGGCCGGCGCCTCCGAGGCCGGACAGAAAGCCTGCCATGACGGGCGCCGCGGCCACGCTGCCCGACCTGGCGAGCCATGACACTTCGCCGAAGCTGCTGCGCTGGAACGCGGCAGTCCGAGGCGACCGGCCCTGCCTCAGGTAAAAGCACCTCGGCATCTGGCAGACAATGAGCTGGGGCGAAGCCGCGGCTCGCGTACGGGAGATTGCCTGCGGTCTGAAGACGCTCGGCCTGGAGCGCGGCGACCGGGTGTCGATCATCGGCGACAACCGGCCGGTGCTCTACAACGCCATGCTCGCGGTCCAGTCGCTCGGCGGCGTGCCGGTGCCGATCTACCAGGACTCGGTGGCCGACGAGACGCGCTATGTGCTCAACAATGCCGAGGTGCGTTTCGTCTTCGCGGAAGACCAGGAACAGGTCGACAAGGTTTTCGAGGTCAAGGACGACTGCCCCACCATCGAAGCGGTGATCTATGACGATCCGCGCGGTCTTCGGGACTACGATGCGGGCGGTCTCTACAGCACCGAATTCCTGATGCGCGAGGGCCGCGCCCGGGATGCGGCGCAGCCGGATTTCTACGACGCGGAGGTCGACCGGGGCTCGGCCGACGACACCTCGGTCATCCTCTATACCTCGGGCACGACGGGGAACCCCAAGGGCGTCGTCCTGTCCTACCGCAACATCCTGGTCAGCGCCCTCAACTCGGTGCGCCTCGAAGGGCTGCGGGAAACCGACGAGGTGCTCGCCTATCTGCCCATGGCCTGGGTCGGCGACCACATGTTCTCGTGCGGGCAGTCCCTGGTCGCCGGGTTCTGCGTCTGCTGCCCGGAATCGGCGGACACGGTGCTCAACGATCTGTGGGAGATCGGGCCGACCTATTTCTTCGCGCCGCCGCGCATATTCGAGAACGTGCTGACCACGGTCATGATCCGCATCCAGGATTCGAGTTGGCTCAAGCGCAAGCTGTTCTTCCACTTCCTCGAAGTCGCGAAGCTGTACGGCAAGAAGATCCTCGACGGGCAGCCGGTCGGCGCCGCCGGCCGGTTTCGCTACGCCCTCGGCTCGACCCTGATCTACCGGCCGCTGTTGAACACGCTGGGGCTGACGCGCGTGCGGGTCGCCTACACGGCGGGGGAGGCGATCGGACCCGACATCTTCGATTTCTTCCGCAGCATCGGGCTCAACCTGAAGCAGCTCTACGGCATGACCGAGGCGAGCGTGTTCATCACCATCCAGCCGGACGGGGAGGTCCGGTCGGACACCGTGGGCCGGCCGGCGACCGGGGTGGAGCTCAGGATCGAGGACAACGAGGTCCAGTTCCGCAGCCCCGGCGTGTTCGTCGAGTATTTCCGCAACCCGGAAGCCACCGCTGAGACCAAGACCGGGGACGGATGGTGCCGGACCGGCGATGCCGGGTTCGTCGACGACGAGGGCCACCTCAAGATCATCGACCGGGCCAAGGATGTCGGCCATCTCAACGACGGCACGATGTTCGCCCCCAAGTATATCGAGAACAAGCTCAAGTTCTTCCCCGACATATTCGAGGCGGTCAGCTTCGGCCACGAGCGGGACTACGTGACGGCGCTGATCAACATCGACCTGGAGGCGATGGGCGACTGGGCCGAGCGCAACGGCATCTCCTACGCCAGCTACCAGGAGCTGGCCGGGCTGCCCCAGGTCTACGACATCGTCCAGGACCGGGTGGCGCAGGTGAACCGGGACCTCGCGGCGGATTCCAGCCTGGCGGGCGCCCAGATCAGGCGGTTCCTGGTCCTGCACAAGCAGCTGGACGCCGATGACGGGGAGCTGACCCGCACCCGCAAGGTGCGCCGGCGGCACGTCGCCGACAAGTACGGGAGCCTGGTCGAGGCGCTCTATTCCGACCGCGACCGTTGCGCGATCGAGACCGAAGTCACCTTCGAGGACGGCCGCAAGGGCACGATCAGCGCCGATATCCAGGTCCGCGACGTCGCCTCGGCCGCCGCCGCGAGGAGCGCCGCATGAACCATGCGGCGCCGGCCGGCACCGACACAGATCCCGCGGCGGACAGCTCGATCCTCAGCCTCAACCGGATCTCGCTGGCGTTCGGCGGCGTTACCGTGCTGGACGACGTGAGCTTCGACATCCGCGAGGGCGAGATCCGCGCGATCATCGGCCCCAACGGCGCCGGCAAGTCGTCGATGCTCAACGTGATCAACGGCTTCTACCACCCGGACGACGGCACCATCACCTACAAGGGCGAGACCCGGACGCGGATGAGGCCCGACCAGGCGGCGCGGCAGGGGATCGCCCGGACCTTCCAGAACATCGCCCTGTTCCGCGGCATGAGCACGCTCGACAACATCATGACCGGGCGCAACACCATGATGCGCCGCAATTTCCTGTGGCAGGCGCTCTATCTCGGCCCGGCGCGCCGCGAGGAGCTGGAACACCGGGCGCATGTCGAGAGGGTGATCGAGTTCCTCGAGATCGAGGCGATCCGGCGGGTCCCGGTCGGTCGCCTGCCCTACGGTCTGCAGAAGCGCGTCGAGCTCGGCCGGGCGCTCGCGGCTGAGCCGGACCTGCTGCTGCTGGACGAGCCGATGGCCGGCATGAACTCCGAGGAAAAGGAAGACATGTGCCGCTTCGTGCTCGACGTGAACGACGAGTTCGGCACCACCATCGCCCTCATCGAGCACGATATGGGGGTGGTGATGGACATCTCCGACCGCGTGGTGGTGCTCGACTACGGCCGCCTCATCGCCGACGGCTCGCCCGACGAGGTGCGCAGCAACGAAGAAGTCATCAACGCCTATCTCGGCGTGGTCCGCGACTGACGGCGGGCGAGCGGAGAACCGGGCATGGAGTTCATCGAGTCGGTCACGATCACGCCGTTCGTCCAGATTGCCGCCGATTTCCCGGTGTTCTTCGGCGAAGTCGTGTTCAACGGCCTGCTGACCGGCGTGCTCTACTCCCTGGTGGCGCTCGGCTTCGTGCTGATCTTCAAGGCGTCGGGCGTGTTCAACTTCGCGCAGGGGGCGATGGTTCTTTTCGCCGCGCTTACCCTGGTCGGGCTGATGGAGCTCGGCCTGCCGGTCTGGCTCGGCTTCATCATCACCGTCGGCGCGATGGTGGCGCTCGCCTATCTGGTCGAGCTCCTGGTGCTCCGGCACCTCATCAACCAGCCGGACATCATCCTGTTCATGGCGACCATCGGGCTCACCTTCTTCCTGGAGGGGTTCGGCGAGACGCTGTGGGGCTCCAACGTCAAGAAGCTCGACATCGGAGTACCGGATGTCCCGCTCGACATCGCCGGAATGCTGATCAACAGCTTCGAACTGATCGCGGCGCTGGCCTGCGCCCTGCTGGTGGCGGGGCTCGCCTTCTTCTTCCAGTACACCCCGACCGGGCGGGCGCTCCGGGCGGTCGCCGACGACCACCAGGCGGCGCTCGCGGTGGGTATCCCGCTGAAGAAGATCTGGATCATCGTCTGGTCGGTCGCGGGCATCGTGGCGCTGGTCGCGGGCATCGTCTGGGGCGCGAAGAGCGGGGTGCAGTTCTCGCTCTCGCTGATCGCGCTGAAGGCGCTCCCGGTCCTGATCCTGGGCGGGTTCACCTCGGTGCCGGGCGCCATCGTCGGCGGGCTGATCATCGGCGTCGGCGAGAAGATCGCCGAAGTCTACTGGGGACCCGCGGTGGGCGGCGCCATCGAGAACTGGTTCGCCTATGTGCTCGCCCTCGCCTTCCTGTTCGTCCGGCCGCAAGGCCTGTTCGGCGAGCGCATCATCGAGAGGGTCTGAGTCATGCTCTACCGGGAGACCGGCCAGTTCAAGACGAGCTATGCCGCCGACCAGGCGATCTTTCCGATCTTCCAGGACCGTGTCTTCCTCTTCGCCCTGATCCTGTTCGCCTATCTCGCGGTGCCGCTCATGGCGTCGGAATACATGCTTCAGGCGGTGTTGATTCCGATGATGATCTTTTCGATCGCGGCGCTGGGGCTCAACATTCTTACCGGCTACGCCGGCCAGCTCTCGCTCGGCACGGGCGCCTTCATGGCGATGGGCGCCTACTCCGCCTACAAGCTCACCACCGGGTTCCCGGAGCTCAACATCATCGTCGTGTTCATCCTTGCCGGCGTGGCGACGGCGCTGGTCGGTATCGTGTTCGGCCTGCCCAGCCTGCGCATCAAGGGATTTTATCTCGCAGTCGCCACGCTGGCGGCGCAGTTCTTCCTCGTCTGGATGTTCAACCGGGTCCCCTGGTGGTACAACTACCACTCCAGCGGAACCATCACCGCGCCGCCGCGCGAAGTCGCCGGCATCATGCTCACCGGCCCGACGGCGACCGCCGAGACGCGCTATCTGCTGGTCCTCACCCTATGCATAATCGCCGGGCTGATCGCCAAGAACCTGGTGCGCAGCAGGATCGGGCGGCACTGGATGGCGATCCGCGACATGGACATCGCGGCGGAGATCATCGGCATCCGCCTGCTTCCCAACAAGCTGCTCGCTTTCGCGATCAGCTCGTTCTATTGCGGCGTCGCGGGAGCGTTGCTGCTGTTTTCCTATCTCGGCAGCGCGGAGACCGAAGCGTTCGACATTTTCGTTTCTTTCGATGTCCTGTTCATGATCATTATCGGCGGGCTGGGCAGTATTCTGGGGGCCTATCTGGGAGCCGCCTTCATTTGGTTGCTGCCGATTTTTCTCACCAATGCGCCCCAGCTGGTCGGGCTGTCCATGCCGGTCGACTTCCAGAAGCATCTGGAAGTCATGATTTTCGGATCGCTGATCATCGTGTTCCTGATTTTCGAGCCGGCCGGGCTCGCCCGCCTGTGGCAGATCGGCAAGGAGAAGCTCAGGCGATGGCCGTTCCCCTATTGAGGCTGCGGTTGACGCTGGATTCGGGCGCGTGATAGCGTTTCTCAGGCATTCCCGGCCGGAACTCCGCGCCCGTCCGGGGTATCGGACCGGCGCCGCGTCGGGCGTGGCATGGCCAGATCGGGAATGCTCCGGCGGACGCAATCGTCAATCACCTCACGGGAGGATGTCATGAATCTCAAGAAGTTGGGCCTGCTGTTGACCGCGGCGGCCGTCGGTCTGCCCGCGGTTCCGGTGACCGCCATGGCGGCGGGGGAAATGTTCATCCCGTTGCTGGTCTACCGCACCGGGCCCTACGCGCCGAACGGAATTCCGGCGGCGAACGGCATGGTCGACTATCTCAAGCTCCTCAACGCGCGGGACGGCGGCATCAACGGCGTCAAGCTGGTCTGGGAGGAGTGCGAGACCAAGTACAACACCAAGCTCGGCGTGGAATGCTACGAGAAGCTGAAGAAGAAGGGCCCGACCGGCGCCGCCATCGTCAACCCCTTCAGCACCGGCATCACCTACCAGCTGATCCCGAAGGCCTTCGTCGACAAGGTGCCGATCCATTCGATGGGCTACGGCCGTACGGCCGCGGGCGACGGGCGCGTCTTCAAGTGGGCGTTCACCGCGCCGACCAGCTACTGGAGCCAGGCGACGGCGTTCATCAAGTATGTCGGCGAGCAGGAGGGCGGCCTCGACAAGCTCAAGGGCAAGAAGATCACGCTGATCTACCACAACTCGGCCTATGGCAAGGAGCCGATTCCGACGCTGAAGATCCTGGCGGAGAAGCACGGCTACGATCTCGGTCTGCTGGCCGTCGACCACCCGGGTCAGGAGCAGAAATCGACCTGGCTGCAGATCCGCCGCCAGAAGCCCGACTACATCTTCATGTGGGGCTGGGGGGTGATGAACCAGGTCGCCATCAAGGAGGCCGCCGCCATCAAGTTCCCGATGGACAAGTTCATCGGCGTCTGGTGGTCCGGCTCCGAGAGCGACGTGCGCCCGGCGGGCGAAGCCGCCAAGGGGTACAAGGCGGCCAACTTCCACGGCGTCGGCCCGAGCTACGACATCCACCAGCAGATCCTGAAGACGATCTACAAGGGCGATGTCGAGGCGGCCAAGAAGAACAACTGGGGCGAGGTGCTCTACAATCGCGGCCTGACCAACATGGTCTACGACACCGAGGCGATGCGCACCGCGATGGGCAAGTTCGGCAACAAGCCGATGACCGGCGAGCAGGTCCGCTGGGGCATGGAGAACCTCAACCTGACCCAGGACAAGCTGACCAAGCTCGGCTTCAAGGACTTCATGCAGGCGCACCGCATCACCTGCGAGGACCATGAGGGCGGCGGGCCGGTCATCTTCCAGCAATGGGACGGCAAGCAGTGGAAGCTGATCTCGAAGTGGTACAAGCCGATGTACGACATCGTCCGCGAGCAGGTCGAGAAGGAAGCCGCCAAGTACGCGAAGGAGAACAACATCACCCCGCGCGACTGCTCGAAGGAGGGGTGAGGCCCGAGCGAGGCGTAGCGGAACCGTTGGCATGGCGGAGAACGGGAACGCCCTGCTCGATGTCAGCAACATCGAGGTCATCTACGACCGGGTGATCCTGGTCCTCAAGGGGGTTTCCTTCCACGTTCCCGAGGGGGGCATCGTCGCCCTCCTCGGGGCCAACGGCGCCGGCAAGACGACCACCCTGAAGGCGATCTCCAACCTGCTCCGGGCGGAGCGGGGGGACGTCACCAAGGGGACCATCGAGTACCGCAACGAACGCATCGAGAAGCTGACGGCGCACGACCTGGTCACCCGCGGCGTGGTCCAGGTGATGGAGGGCCGCCACTGCTTCGAGCACCTGACGGTCGAGGAGAACCTGCTGACCGGCGCCTATATAAGGGGCGACAAGAAGAACTTCGCCGACGACCTCGACCTGGTCTATCGCTACTTCCCCCGGCTCAAGGAGCGCCGCAAGGCGCAGGCCGGCTACACGTCGGGCGGCGAGCAGCAGATGACCGCGATCGGCCGCGCCCTGATGACCCGGCCCAAGATGATCCTGCTCGACGAGCCGTCGATGGGGCTCGCCCCGCAGCTCGTCGAGGAGATCTTCGGCATCGTCTCGCGGCTCAACGAGGAGGAGGGCGTGACGATCCTGCTGGCCGAGCAGAACACCAACATGGCGCTGCGCTATGCCCGCTACGGCTACATCCTGGAGAACGGGCGGGTGGTGCTGGACGGCGAGGCTTCGGTGCTGCGCGAGAACGAGGACGTGAAGGAGTTCTATCTCGGCCTGTCGTCGTCGGGCCGCAAGAGCTACCGCGACGTGAAATCCTATCGCCGCCGCAAGCGCTGGCTCGCTTGATGACGGCCTTTTTCGACGAGCGCGAGACGCGCCCGCCGGAGACGCGCGAGGTCGCGCTGATGGCGGCGCTTCCGGGACAGGTCGCGCGCGCCCGCGAGACCCCGGGCCAGGCCGCGCGACTCGCCGAGATAGAGCCCGCCGACATCGCGAGCCGGGAGGCGCTGGCCGGGCTGCCGGTGATCCGCAAGGGCGACCTCTTGGAACGCCAGACCTCGGCGATCCCGTTCGCCGGGCTCAACCACCTGCCGACCGTGAAGATGACGCGGCTCTTTCTCTCGCCGGGGCCGATCGCCGACCCGCAGGGGCGGCGTCCGGATTACTGGCGGATGGGCCGGGCGCTCCATGCCGCCGGGTTCCGCGCCGGCGACATCGTGCTCAACTGCTTTTCCTACCATTTCACCCCGGCCGGCATGATGTTCGACGGCGCCGCGCAGGCCGTCGGCTGCCCGGTGATCCCGGGCGGCACCGGCCAGACCGACAGCCAGATCCAGGCGATCGGGCATTTCCGGCCCGTCGGCTTCGCCGGCACGCCCGATTTCCTCAAGATCATCCTCGACAGGGCGGACGAGACCGGGGCGGACGTCTCCTCGATCCGGCGCGGCGCGGTCGGCGGCGGGGCGCTGCTGCCGCCGCTTCGCAAGGAGTACGACGACCGGGGCATCGCGGTGCTGCAATCCTACGGCACGGCGGATGTCGGGCTGATCGCCTACGAGTCCGAGGCGCGCGAGGGCATGATCCTGGACGAGGACATCATCGTCGAGATCGTCCGCCCGGGAACCGGCACCCCGGTGCCCGACGGCGAGGTCGGCGAGGTCCTGGTCACCCTGCTCGACGAGGACTACCCGCTGCTCCGCTTCGCCACCGGCGACCTGTCTGCGATCCTGGAGGGAGAGAGCCCGTGCGGGCGCACCGCGCCGCGCATAAGAGGATGGCTCGGTCGGGCCGACCAGAGGACCAAGATCCGCGGCATGTTCGTCGACCCGGCCCAGATCGACCGGCTTCTCCGCGCTCACCCGGGGGTCGGCCGCATGCGCCTCGTGGTCGGCGAGAAGGACGGCATCGACGCCCCGCTGCTGCGCTGCGAGGCGGGCGGCGGATCGGAGGATCTGGCGGCCGCGCTGGCCGAGTCCTTCCGCGCCGAGTGCAAGCTCCGCACCGAAGTCGAGCTCGTCGAGCCCGGCGCGCTCCCCAATGACGGCAAGGTCATAGACGACCGGCGCGACTACGGCTGAGCGGACCGCGCCCGGGCGCCGGAACACCTCCGTTCCGCCTCTTGCCACCCCCTCGTCATGGCCGGCCCCCGGATCAAGTCCGGGGGTGATCCGGCCATCCATGCGGCCGGGCGAGGGAGATGCCCGGAACAAGTCCGGGCATGACGGCTTCGGGATAGGGCCGGCCCGCGTCCCGGGATTCGGCTCCTCCGACGAGCTCAGGCGCCGAAGGCGAGGTCGGCGGGCGAGATCAGCACGCCGAACTGGGCGCACCAGATCACCACGCTCGGGTACTTGGCGAGATCGACCCCGGCGGGGATCGGGTATCTCTGGCTGCCCTCGAAGGCGCGCAGCTTGCCGAGGTCGACGAACATGGTGTCCTTGACCGACGCGGAGTCGCGGATCTTCTCGCGCGGCACGAGGTAAACGTGGAACGCTGGGCCGGGCCCGACCTCGAAATCGTCCTCCAGGAAGACCACCTTCTCGCGCACCGTGACTCGGCCCTTGCCGTAATGGATCGGGTCGTTGGGGTCGGCGTGGATGAACGTCCCGCGCGCGACGACGGCGGTCTGCTCCTCGGGCGCCAGAGTCTCCATCGCCGGCGGCGGCGGGAACACGTAGGGAAACGCGAAGAAACCCACCGCCACGCCGAACCCCGTTCCGAGAACGCCGCCGACCAGGAATATCGCAACCGATCGCCACATGGTCACCCCTCGCAATGATATTGGGTCCAATCCCTTCGAGCGCAACGGAAGCGCCGCATCTACTTCTTCATGTGGTGCTTGTGATCCGTCTCCGCACCCTTCGCCCCGCCGAAATGCATCTTGTGGATCAGGCGGTCGCGCAGCGGGCCGGAGACGTCGAGCCTGAGCGCCCATTCGCCGTGCATCTCGAGCTCGATCCGCGCCTCGTACATGCCGGGCTTCTCCCCGGGCGCCGCCGTCACCGGCCTGACATTGTGGGCCAGCGGCATCGACGGCATGTCGGCGCCGACCACCAGCTTCGCGCCCGCGAGCGGCTGGCCGCTCTTGCGGCCCATCAGCACGATCTTGCAGTCATAGACCAGCCGCTCGGCGGTGGGCGCGCACTCGACCGTCGCCTTCGCCCGCTCGGCGGTCGCCGCGCCGCCCGTCCAGAGCGCCGCCGACACCGCGGCGGCGATCGCCAATGCCGTCCTGACCATCACGCGACCTCCCGCTTGTGGATGCCGAGATAGGAACGCACCAGAAGCTCGTGGCCGAGCAGCTCCCTCGCCTCGCCGTCGAGTGTAATCCGGCCGCTCTCGAGGACATAGCCGCGATCGGCGATGGCGAGCGCCCGGCGCACGTTCTGCTCGACGAGCAGAACCGTGACGCCGCTCCCGCGCAGCCTTGAGATCAGGTCGAACACCTCGATGGCGGCGACCGGGGCGAGGCCGAGCGAGGGCTCGTCGAGCAGCAGCAGCCGCGGCGACGCGACCAGCCCGCGCGCCAGCGCCAGCATCTGGGCCTGCCCGCCGCTCAGGCCGGACCCCCGGTCCTTCAACCGGTCGGCCAGCATGGGAAACAGCGCCAGCACGCGGTCGAGCGCCGCGTCCTCCTGCCGCCGGTCATGGCAGGCGGCGGCGGCGAGCCGCAGATTCTCCTCGATCGTCAGCCCGGCGAAGATCAGCCGCCCCTCCGGCACCTGGACGATGCCGCGCCGGACGATCGCGTGCGAGGAGAGCCCGGCGAGGTCCTCGCCCTCGAAGCGGATCTCGCCGCCGGACGGGCGGACGATGCCGGAGATCGCGTTCATCGTCGAGCTCTTGCCCGCCCCGTTGGCGCCGATCAGCGCGACGATCTCGCCCTCGCCCACGTCGAGCGACACCCCCTGCAGCGCCCGGATCCGGCCGTAATCCAGCCTGAGGTCGCGCAGCTCAAGCATCTTCGCCGACCTCGCGCCCGATATAGGCCTCGATCACCCGGTCGTCCCGCAGCACCGACTCGGGCGAGCCCTCGGCGATCTTGCGGCCGAAATCGAGCACGCAGACGCGGTCGCATAGCTCGCGGATCATTTCCATCTTGTGCTCGATCACGATACAGGTGCGACCCGGGAGCGCCGTCTCGCGGATCAGCTCCGCCATGCGCTCGGTCTCGGCCGGAGTCATGCCACCCGCGGGCTCGTCGAGCAGCAACAGCCGGGGGCCGCGGGCCAGCGCGCGCACGAGCTCGAGGCGCCGCTGGTCGGGCAGCGGCAGGCCGCCGGCCAGGATGTCGCGCCGGTCCGCGAGCCCGGCCCGTTCCAGCAGCGCGTCGACCTCCGCCCGCCGCGCGCGCTCGGCGGACGGGCGGGCAAACAGCAATTCGCGCGGCGCCACGTCGCCGCGCCGGTGCTGCGCCGCCCACACGTTCTCGAACACCGTCATGCGCTCGAAGATGCGGAGATTCTGGAAGGTGCGCGCGACGCCCCGGTTCACGATCCAGTCGGGCCTCGACCCGGCGACGTCCTCGCCGTCGAGGCGGATGAGGCCCGCGCTCGGCGGGTAGACGCCGGTGACCACGTTGAACAGCGTGGTCTTGCCGGACCCGTTGGGGCCGATCAGCCCGAGACAGTCGCCGGGCGCGACGGCGAGATCGAGCCCGGCGATGGCCTCGACGGCGCCGAATTTGCGGACAAGGTTTTCGACTTCAAGCATGGCGGCGGCGCAGCAGCAGCCTGATCCGGTTGACCGCCGCCTCGTCCAGCAGGCCGCGCGGCCGGACGATCAGCAGCACCGCCACCAGCCCGCCGAAGGCGATCATCCGGTAGCCCGAGATGAACTGCACGCTCTCGAGAAAGCCGATATCGATGGCAACCCCGATGAGCGGGCCGAACGCCGTGCCGAGCCCGCCGATCAGCCCGTAGGCCAGGCTGTGGACGCCCAGCATGACGTTGAAGATCTTGGGCTCGACGAAGGTCGTCAAATGCGCGTAGAGCGCGCCGCCGATCCCGGCGACGAAGCCGGCCATGCAGAGCGCGAGGATCTTGTAGAGGGTGACGTTGAGCCCCTGCATCTCGGCGAGGATGTGGTCCTGGCCGATCATGCGGAAGATCGACCCCAGGCGGGAGCGTTCCAGCAGGAAGAAGGCGCCGAGCACGGCGGCGAGCAGGGCGTAGATCATCGCCATGTACTCGAACGCCGTGATGTCGTTCTCGAAGATGTAACGGATGTCGCGGAAGCCGTCGGAGCCGTCGGGCCCGACCATCTCGCCGTCGATCTCGACGCGGTACTCGAACACCTCGAAGACCAGGCGCACCATCTCGGCGAAGGCGAGCGTCGCGATCGAGAAATAGAGCCCGCGGATTCTCAGCGTCGGGATGCCGACCAGCACCGCCGCGAGCGCGGCGATGCCTGCTCCCCACACCAGCCCGGGCCAGAAGTCCCAGCCCCACATCGCCGTCGCGATCCCCGCGGCATAGGCGCCGATGGCGAAGAAGGCCTGCTGCCCGAACGAGATCTCGCCCACGATCAGCAGCAGATAGGCCGACAGCGCGATGAACGAGATCATCCCGATATTGGACAGAATCCCGATCAGATGGTCGTCCACCGCCCGCACCCACCCTCGCAGCCTCGGCGCCAACTATGGCATATGGGGTCGGGCTTTTGTGCCCCTGCCGCCTCCCAGTGGCCGTCCTTCGATAGGGGCTCATGCGGATTGCTTGACAAGCGCTCGGCTGGCGGGGGTCGTCGACGGGTAAGCCTCTCCGCCCCCTTCCGTCATGCCCGGACTCGATCCGGGCATCCATGGGCGCCGCTGCGCCTCCCGTCGGACCGTCCTGCGGGCGGAGAAGCCGCGTGGATGGCCGGATCACGTCCGGCCATGACGGGGTGGTGGCGGTGGAAGAGCAGGGAGAGCCGGGCGCGGCCCAAGACCCTCCCCTCATCCCGAGTAGGCCTGAAGCGCCGTATCGAGGGACGCAACGGTTCCCTCCGAAACGGACACGCTCTAATCTCGCCGCGCATCGTCGGACGGAGGCAGTGGATGACCGCATATCTGATCGTTCGCGCGGAGGTAGACCCGGAGGCAAGGGAGGCGTTCGACCGCTGGTACCAGGAGGAGCACCTGCCGGATGCCGTCGCCGCGTTCGACGCGGCGGGTGCGTCGCGCGGGTGGAGCGACGTCGAAGAGAACGTCCATGTCGCGTTTTACGAATTCGCCGACATGGCGGCGGTGAACCGGATTATGGGGTCCGACGCGCTCGAGGGAATGATCGCCGAGTTCGACCGCCACTGGAGCGGCAGGGTGACCCGCACCCGCGACGTGGTGGAGCTGGTCCAGACGATCTGAGCCGATGCAGCTCTCGACCGCGGTCACCCGGCTGCTGGGGATCGAGCACCCGATCCTGCTCGCCCCGATGGGCGGCGTCGCCGGCGGCGCGCTGGCTGGCGCGGTGTCGGCGGCGGGCGGGCTCGGGCTGATCGGCGCGGGCTATGCCGACCCGGCGCTGGGTTGGGGCTCGGACGCGTGGATTCGGGCGGAGTTCGACGCGGCGGGCGAAAGCCCGGTGGGCATCGGCTTCATCACCTGGGCGCTCGACCGGCGGCCGCAAGCGCTCGACGCGGCGCTGGAATTGCGGCCGCGCGCGGTGATGCTCTCCTTCGGCGATGTCGCGCCCCATGCCGCGAAGATCCGCGACGCGGGCGCCGTGCTCATCTGCCAAGTCCAGACCCTGAAGGATGCCCGCGAGGCGGCGGCGAACGGCGCCGAGATCGTCGTCGCCCAGGGCACCGAGGCGGGCGGTCACGGGGCGGACCGGGCGACGCTGCCGCTGGTGCCGGCGGTGATCGATGCGGTGGCGCCGACCCCGGTCGCCGCCGCGGGCGGCATCGCCGACGGGCGCGGGCTCGCCGCCGCGCTGACGCTGGGCGCGGGGGCGGCGCTGATCGGCACCCGCTTCTGGGCGACCGAGGAGGCGCTCGGCCATCCCAACCAGAAGGCGCTGATCGCGCGCGCGGGCGGCGACGACACGCTGCGCACCAGGGTCTTCGACACCGCGCGCGGCATCGTCTGGCCCGAGCCCTATACCGGCAGGGCGATACGCAACGCCTTCTCGGAGACCTGGCACGGGCGCGACGCGGCGTTGCGCGCGGAGGGCGCGGCGTTGCGCGAGCGGTTCTTCGCGGCCCAGCGCGACGGCGACACCGATGTCGCGGTCACCTTCGCCGGCGAGGGGCTCGACCTCATCGCCGATCGGCCTCGCGCGGGCGCGCTGGTCGGGCGCATCGTGGACGAGGCGGTCGCGGCGCTTGGTACGGCCGCCGACTCCTTGCGATAACCCCGCCATGCCGCGCCAGAGCCTCAACTTCCTGTTCCTCAATGTCGGGCACTTCCTCGACCACCTGTTCATGCTGATCTTCGCGACGGTCGCGGCGCTCCGCCTCGCCGAGGAGTGGGGCATGAGCTATGCGGCTCTCATCCCCTACGCCACGCCCGGCTTCGTCGCTTTCGGCATCTGCGCGATCCCGGCGGGGTGGATCGCCGACAAGTGGAGCCGCGAGGGCATGATGGTGGTCTTCTTCGTCGGCATCGGGGCGGGCTCGATCGCCACCGCGCTGGCGGATTCGCCGCTCGGCATCGCGCTCGGCCTGCTGGCGATCGGCGTGTTCGCGGCGATCTACCACCCGGTCGGGCTCGCCATGGTGGTGGAGGGCCGCGAGAGGACGGGCGTGCCGCTGGCGGTCAACGGCGTGTTCGGCAATCTCGGGGTCGCGGCCGCGGCGCTTCTGACGGGGTGGCTGATCGATACCGGCGGCTGGCGCAGCGCGTTCGTCCTGCCGGGCGCCGTCTCCATCGGCCTCGGCGCCGCCTATGCGGCCTTCCTCTGGACCGGGCGCGGCCGCCGCCTACCCGGCCGCGGCGCCGCGTCGGCGAAGGCGGCAGCCCAAGGCGCGTCGGCGCTCGGCCGCGCGACCTTCCGGCGCGTGCTGGCGGTCATTGTGATCACTACCGCCATCGGCGGGCTGATCTTCCAGAGCACCACCTTCGCGCTCCCCAAGATCTTCGACGAACGCCTCGCCGATCTCGCCGGGAGCGCAACCGAGATCGGCTTCTACGCCTTCCTGGTCTTCGCCGTGGCGGCGCTCGCGCAGCTCGTGGTGGGCTGGCTAGTCGACCGCCATTCGCTGCGCGCCGTATTCGCCGTCGTCGCCGCGCTCCAGGCGGTGTTCTTCGCGGTCATGGTCCAGCTCACCGGCGTTGCCGCGCTGGTCGTCGCCATCGCCTTCATGCTCGCGGTGTTCGGACAGATCCCGATCAACGACGTGCTGGTCGGGCGGATCGCGAGCAGCGCGTGGCGCAGCCGGCTCTACGCCATCCGCTATATCGTGACGTTCTCGGTGATGGCGTCCGCGCTTCCGGCGATCGCGGGGATCCACGCGAGCTGGGGCTTCGGCGCGCTGTTCGTGACGATGGCGGCGGCGGCTTGCGCCATCCTTGCCGCGGTGCTGATGCTGCCGCAGGGCGGCGTGCTCGCCGCGCGCCCGGCTCGGGCGTAGCGGCGGGGGATGGAGGCGCGATGACCCCGGGACTCGGCATTCGCTTCGACGGTTTCGACCGCCTGACGGATTCGCTTGAAATCGTCCGCGAGGCGGAGAAGGCGGGCGCCGAACGGATCTGGATGGCGGAGCATATGGGCTATCGCGAAGCCGTCGCCGGCTGCATGGCCTTTGCGATGTCGACCGAGAGGGCGACGGTGATTCCGACCGCGATCAGCCCCTATCTGTGGCACCCGACCCCGACGGCGATGTCGCTCGCCACGCTGACCGACGTGGCGCCCGGCCGTGTCGGCGTCGCCATCGGCGTCGGCAATCCGCTGTTCCTCGGCGAGTCGGGGGTCGAGCCCGAGCGGCCAATCCGGGCGGTGCGCGAATTCATCGAATGCCTGCGCGCGCTCTGGACCGGCGAGGCGGTGACCTATGACGGGGCGTTCTTCCGCCTCGCCGGCGCGCGCATGGCGTTCGCACCGCCTGAGCCCATCCCGGTCTATGTCGCGGCGACCGGGGAGGAGATGCTCAGGCTCACCGGGCGCATCGCCGACGGGGTGGTGCTGTCGGGCGGTCTCACGCTCGCCCATGTGCGCTACAGCCTCGACCGGATCGCCGAGGGCGCGCTTGCGGCGGGGCGCGATCCGGGCGCGCTGCGCAGCGCCGCCTTCCTCTACTTCGCGGTCTCGGCCGACGGGCGGGAGGCGGTGGACCACCTGCGCGGGCGGCTCGCCTTCCTGTTCCGCAACCGCGCCATGGCGGACAACATCCGCTCCTCGGGCCTTCCCATCGACCACGAGGCGATCGTCGCCGCCGTCGCCAGGCGCGACATGGAGACCGCCAGGCGCCTGGTTCCCGACGACGCGGTGGATGCGTTCGCCGTCGGCGGCACGCCGGCCAACTGCCGCGACCGGCTGGCCGCCTATCTGGAGACCGGCGTGACCGAGCCCGCGATCCAGATCCGCGGCTCGCCGGAAGACCGCAGGCTCGCCCTCGACGTGCTCAGGGAATTCGCCGCCGGCTGATCGCCGGTCAGGCGTGTCGGGGAAACGCCTCGGCCTCGAGCCGGCCGGCATCGAGCAGCTGCGCACGCGCGCGCGCCTTCCAGTCGGCCCGCATCATGAAGCCCGGCACCGAATGGCAGCGCGCCTCGGACACGCGCAACATCTCCTCGTCCGACAGCGAGAGGTCGAGCGGCCAGGCGCTGGGCGCCGGGGTGTACCAGGCGGATTCGCGGCTGAGCTCGATCGTGTTGCCCTCGGGGTCGTTGCAGTAGAGCGAGAACGAGTTGCCGTGATCCACCGGGCGATAGTCGTCGACCTCGGGATGGGCGTACATCCGCTCGCACACCTCGCGCAGCGCCGGCAGCGACGGCACCCTGAAGGTGACCTGGTTGATGCTGCTCGGCAGCTCCGCCGGGCGCCCGGCGACGAGCACGAGCTGGGCGATCTGGCCGGGATCGCGCGTGAGGTAGACGACCTCCGCCGCCGGCACCTCGCCGACGGCGGGGCGCAGCCCGCGCCCGGTGACGAGATAGCCGAGCTCGGTCTCGTAGAACGCGGCGAGCGCGTCGAGGTCGATCGCCAGCATGCCGACACGGAACATCGAGACGTTGGGAAACCGCTCGCCGGCGCCGAATTCGTTGCGGAAGACCGGTCCGGCATCGGGCGGCGGAGGATCGACGGAGGGCGTCGCCTGGAGCTGCAGCTTGCCGCTCGCGGCGAGGGTGGCCTCGGTCTCCGCGCGCCATTCCTCGCGGGTGCAGAAGCCTGCGTGTTCCTCGCACCGCGCCCGCGTGGCCGCGCGGATCGTCTCGTCGTCCAACGCCAGATCGAGCGCCCAGGCCTGCGGCTGCGGGACGAACCAGGGGGTGTCGACATCGATGGTGACCGGAAGCCCCGTCGGATCGGTGAAATGGAGCGTCCAGGACACGCCGCGGTCGACGGCGGCGATGCCGGTCACCCCCTCCTCCCCCGCCAGCAGGGCCGCGATCCGTCTGAGCTCGCCGAGGTCCGGCGCGCGGAAGCCGAGATCGGCCACGGTGGTCGGCTGCGCCGGATCGCGGCCGCTCACGGCCACGAGCTGGTGATGCTCGAACGGACGGCGGGTCATGAAGCAGATCCGCTGCTTGCCGAGCGGGCCGTGGTCGCTGATGCCGAAGCCGAACACGCGGGTCCAGAAATCGACGGCCCGGTCATAGGCGCCGGTGTCGTAGCCGAAATGGCTGAATACCAGCGGCGGCGCGGCTGTGTCCTGTCCTGTCATGGTCTCTGCGTTCCGAGTTCCGACTGCGGCGAGCATGGCGGCTATTCCCGACACCGGCAAGTTGATCCTGCGCGTGCATTTGGGCACGGTTGCGGGGAGGGGGGATGGACATGACGGTCGAGCGGATCGCCATTTTCGGCGCCGGCGGGGGCGGCACATCGGCCGCCGCGCATCTGACGACGCTCGGCTTCGAGGTCCGTCTCTACAGCCAGGACCGGGACGCGCTGGCACCGCTGCAGGCAATCGGCGGCATCCACTACACCGCCCCGTTCGGCGACGGCTTCGCCGCGCTCGCGTCGATCACCGACGACGCCGAAGCGGCGATGGACGGCGCGGAGCTGGTGATGATCGTGAGCCCCGCCCATCTGCACGAGAAATGGGTGTCCGCCGCCGCGCCGCATCTGCGGGAGGATCAGGTCCTGTTCGTCTCGCCGGGCCACACGCTGTTGCTGATTCCGCATGTGCTCCGGGAGCACGGCATCGCGCACCCGGTGTTCTGCGAGACCGCGACGCTCCCCTATCTCTGCCGCCGCATCGAGCCCACGAAATGCCGGATCTCGCGGGTCTCGGACTTCATGGTCTTCGGCGGATTCCCGGGGCGCGAGACGGCGAGGCTGCACGCGGTGGTTAAATCCGTCTACCCGTCGGTGCAGCCCTTCGCCAACGTGCTGGAGACCGTCTTCCCCTACGGCAACGCGATCCACCATCCGCCGGCGGTGCTGTGCAACGCGGGCCGGATCGAGGCCACGGGGGGCGATTTCCGGCACTACTACGAGGGGATCACGCCGTCGGTCGGCCGGCTGATCGACGCGGTGGACCGCGAACGCCTCGCCGTGGCCGCGGCGCTCGACGCGAAGACCATGCCGTTCGTCGAGCTGTTCTGGCGCATGGGCTACACCACCGACGAGGCCGGCGCCTCGGGTCTCTCCTACGAGGCCTTCCACCAGAGCGAGCCGGACCGCTGGATCATGGCGCCGACGACGCTGGAGCATCGCTACCTGCTGGAGGACGTGCCCTACGGCCATTTGATCTATTCCGAGCTCGGCCGCATCGCCGGCGTGAAGACGCCGGTCATCGACCACGTCATCCACCTGGCCTCGGTGATCCTCGACCGGGACTTCCGCGCGGAGGGGCTGACGCTCGCCCGGATGGGCCTCGCCGGGATCGGCCGCGAGGCGTTCCTCGAGCTGCTGGAGCACGGCTTCGCGGGCCGCGACCCGGGTTGACGCGACCGGCGCGCCGCCCCGCGACTCAGGACGCCGCTACACGCTCCGGCAGCGACGCGGAGACCTTGCCCTCGAACTCGTCGATGGTGAGCACCCAGCCCAGGCAGCGGCTGATATTCTGCAGCGCGAACTCGTGCAGGTCGTCGCCGTACATGGTGCCGACACAGTCCGAGACCACGACGACCTTGTAGTTCTTGTTGGCCGAGGTGAACGCGGTGTTGAGCACGCAGGTATTGGTGTTGATGCCGACGATGACCACCGTATCGGCGCCGACGGTCTGCAGCAGCAGCTCCAGATCGGTGCCGATGAAGCAGTCCTGGCGCTTCTTGTAGTCGATGACGTAGTCGGACTCGTCGTACAGCCGGGGCATGATCTCGGTCTGTACGCTGCCTTCCATGTTGTGCCCGATGACCGTCGTCCTGCGCCCCGGCGCCAGCCGGTCGGTCTCTTCCTTGATGCGGTTCATGTACTGGAAGAACGGCCGGATGCTGGCCTCGGAACCGACGCCCCTGATGTCCCGGTTTACCACCACGACGTGGATGACGGGCAGGCCGTTGCCGCGGCAGAAGGCGAGCAGCCGCTCGGTGTTCGCGATCACGCTGTCGCAGACCGCGGGGCTGCACGGCATGGTCGCCACCTCGGGGTCGAGATGGCCCCGATGCATGTCGATCGCGACGATGGCCGTTCTCGCGGGATCGAGCTCCAGCATGTCGTTGAGCTTGTCGATCATCGGCGAGCGATCGACGACCTCGACGGTCTTCATGTGCATTCCTCCCTGGCGCTTGGGCTCGTGCCCTCGCGGGAGCTAGGGCTTCAGCCCGCCCCGGTAGACCTCCCACGTCTTGTTGCGCCGGTTCTCCAGGTACCACGACATGACGGCGGCGAGCACCACCTCTTCGTCGCTTCCAGGATAGCGCGCGTTCCTCAAATATTCTAACCGCTCCCGGTCGTCTTCGCTCAGCTCGAGGGCGATTTCGGTATAGGTCAGCGGAAAGCTCGGGAATTCGGGCTGGTACCCGGAAACCGGCCTGAGCTCGCGCTCGGTCCGGATCTCGCGCACGCGGAATTCCTCGACCCGGCGCTGATTCTTCAACGAGACGTATTCCGCGTTCAGCGCCTCGACCCTGGCTTCGGTCTCCGCGGTCGGCTCGAATACCTCGACGCCGATCGGCTTGAAGGAGAAGTTGCTGGTCAACAGCACGTCCCCCGACCCGCACACGATGGGCACCGCCAGCACGTCCATCAGCGCCAGCAGGTCCACATGGTCTCCCTTGCGGGCCGGGTTCCAGGAATAGGTGGTCTCCCCGTCCGGCGTCAGACCCGTGTTCATCCACATGTTGAGGGAATCGTGCAGATCGTCCGGCGTCAGACCGTACTCCCCGACCGCCTCGGTGAAGGTATCGGTGCAGTTGGTGTGGGTCTCGAAGCCGAACATGATCTCCATCATGGCGCCGTTGCAGCGCGGCGCCAGCAAGTCGGTCACGCAGGTCTCGGGCATCGCGGTGACGACCATCATGGGGCGGAACCGGGGCGGCGCGCTCCACACGAAATGGCCCTCGCGGGCCCGCATGCCCTGGCGCCGCATGACGCCGGTGGACATGTACTCCTTGTAGTCGCGCAAATTGTAGCAGTTGAAATCGACGCACTGCCCGCCTTCGAGCTGGGCGATGCGCAGCGTCTCGCCCTTGTAAACCGGCACCGCCTTGCCGGTGACGGGCTCGAGCACGAGATCGACCCGCCTGTCGCCGAGCGCCGTCATCGCTTGCCCTCCCGGCTCGCGACATCGTCGGCAAAGCGGCGAAACACGCCACTCACCACCTCGGCGAGGGTATCGCCGAACTCGCCCTCGTCCCTGAGTCTCTCCAGCAGCTCGCGTTGCTGCTGGTTGACCCGGATAACCAGCCTGTGGGTGTTGTCTTGCATGGGGTCCGGCGTCCTCCTTGCGCTCAGAAATCCGGTTGCCGCCGCCTCACAGCATTTGCGAGGGCAGCCACAGCGCGACCTCGGGGAAGGCGATGAGGATGAACAGGATGACGACGGCGGCCATGATGAACGGCACGGCACCGAAGATGACCTCGTTTATCTCCGCATCCTGGAATATCCCCTTGAGCACGAACAGATGGAGCCCGAAGGGCGGCGTGATCATCGCGAGCTCCGAGAGATAGATTAGCAGAATGCCGAACCAGATGGGATCGAAGCCGAGGCTCACGATGGCGGGGAAGATGATCGGGAGGGTGAGGATCATGCCCGGCAGCGGGTCGATGAAGCAACCCAGCGCGATATAGAAGGCGACGATTGCGATCAGGATCGCGTAGCGGTTGACGTCCGCGTTGACGATCAGCTCGGAGATGTTGGTCGGCAGCCGCGTGGTGGCGAGAAACGTGCCGAAGACGAAGGCGGCCGCGACGATGAAATAGACCATGCCGGTGGTCCTGGCGGTCTCGAGCAGGCTGTCGCGCAACTGGTCCCAGCTAAGCCGCCGCGTGGCGAGGGCGAGCAGGAAGGCGGCAAAGGCGCCGAAAGCACCCGCCTCGGTCGGCGTGAACCAGCCGGTGTAGATCCCGCCGATGACCACGAAAGCGAGCGCGCCGATGCCGGCCACGCCCTTGACCGCGACCAGTCGCTCCCGCCAGCTCGCCCTCTCCTGCCGGGGACAGAGCGTGGGGTCGAGCCGCACCTTGAGGTAGACCGTCGCCATGTAGATCAGCGCGATGACGCAGCCCGGAAGGATGCCGGCGATCAGCAGATGGGCGATCGACTGTTCGGTGACGATCCCGTAGATGATCATCAGGATGCTGGGCGGGATCATGGTGGCGAGCGTCCCCGCGGCGGCGACGCTGCCGAAGGCGAGGCGCCGGTCGACGCCGAGCGCCAGCATCTCGGGTATCGTCACCTTGCTCACCGTGGCGCAGGCGGCGATGCCCGAGCCCGACGCGGCGCCGAACGAGGCCGCGCCGGCGATGGTGGCGTGGACCACGCCGCCGGGCCAGTGTCCGAGCCAGCGCTGCCCCGTCGTGAAGATGTCCGCGGCGAAGCCCGCGTGGTGGGCGAGATGCCCCATCAGGATGAACAGGGGCACGACGGTCAGCGCGTACTTGACCAGCGAGGCATGCACCATCAGCCCGACCACGCCCAGCGCCGCCTCGACCCCGCCGATGCCGATATAGCCGAAGAACCCCACCGTCAGCATGGCGAAGGCGACCGGGACCCGCAGCAGGAGGAGCGCCGCGAGGGCGCCGATCGCGAGCCAGCCTATGTCGGTCGGCTGCATGACGATATCCGAACCCTAGCCCGAAGCGGCGTCCTGCCCCCCGTGCCCGGTCTCGGCGCCGAGCAGCGCGCCGGCGAGGTCGATGACCAGCCGAAGGGACAGCACGACGAAGCCGAAGAACACCGCGACCTTGCTCGGCCATATGGGGATCTCGACCAGGCCCATGGTGTGGTCGCCGGTCACCCAGGACTCCCAGGCGAACAGCCCGATCCGCCAGGTGATGATCAGGCAGATCACCAGGGCGACGACCAGGCTGAACAGGTTCAGCCGTCTCAGCCCGCGCTCCGACAGGCGCGACGAGAACAGCTCCAGCCGGATATGCTCGCGGCGCCCCTGGACGTAGGCGACGCTCAGATAGACCATCACCACGAGCGTCAGCTCGGTGACCTCGATGGCGCCCTGGATCGGCGCGTTGAACAGCTTGCGCCCCAGCACGTCCGCCACGACGAGCAGCATCAGGGAGAAGATGACGCCGGCGGCGACCACCGTGCTCGCCTTCTCGACATGCGCCTGCCAGGCGACGATGGTCCTGCCGAGGCCGCTTGAGATAGTCGTTTCCCCGGGGGGTCCCGCGCCGGGACCCCCGCTCAGATGGGTGACGCCGTGGCGATCCCTACCTGCCCGGCACCTCCTTGGACGCCTTGGCGAGCGCCGCGGCGAAGGTCTCGGCCACCCTGCGCCCGGGGAGGCCCTTCTTCTCCATGTCCTGGATCCACTCCTCCCAGATCGGCGCGGTGTGCTTGTCGATGGTGTCGGTCGCGGCCTGGCTGCCCGGGCTGATGGCGACGCCTGCCTTCTTGAACGCCTCCCGCGCGGAGCCTTCGTTGCCCTCGACCTGGACGATCCGGTGATAGGCCGCGTGGTTCTCCGCGGCCGCCTGGTCGAAAGCTTGCTGGACCTCCGGCGGCAGCTTGTCCCAGGTCTTCAGGCGGATGGCGAGCAGGGACGTGTTGCTGGCCAGCGGCTGGGCCCAGAAATGCTTGGCGACTTCGTGCAGCTTGAAGTCGACGATCAGGAGCGGCGGGTAGGATGCGGCGTCGATGGTGCCGCGCTGCAGCGAGGTGTAGACCTCGGGCGTCGGGATGCCGACCGGCACCGCGCCGAGCCGCTTCATCAGCTTGGCCTGCGCCCCGAAGGCGCGGACCTTGAGCCCCTTCATGTCGGCGACGGATTTCACCGGCGCGCGCGACAGCAGGTTGTAGGGCGGGAAGGGCTGGCTGACCAGATAGCGGGCGCCCCATTTGGCGAGTTGCTCGCGGATCTCCGGGGTCGCCGCGACCAGGTCGCTCATCGCCTTGCCGAAGGTGTAGGCGTCGGAATAGGTGGTCGGCAGGGTGGCCACGGTCAGCAGCGGGAGCTTACCGGGGTAGTAGCCGGGGATAAGGAAGCTCACATCCGAGATGCCGGACTTGAGCGCGTCCAGAAGCTGGCGCGAGGGAACCAGCGAGCTCGACCAGTAGGGCTCGAACTTCACCTTGCCCTTGCTGAGCTCCTCGACGCGATCGAGGTACCATTTCTGGCCCTTGCCGATGATCGACTGGGGCGAATCGAGGGTCCCGAACTTGAGGACGAAGTCCTGCGCCTGCGCGGATTGCGGCGCGCCCGCGGCGAGCAGGAACGTGACGGCCAGGACCGAAAGCCCCCGCGCCGGCAGTCTGATCGACATCTTAAATCCTCCCTGATGAGGCGTTGTTCTCGCAACGCGTTATCGAATTGGCCAAAAATCTTAGCAACGGCCATTCGGGGAGTAAACGTCGCGCCCACGTGCCGCGAGCGGTGCGCTCAAACCCGCCTCAGCGCCAGCCGCTCCCGTTCGGCGAGGGCGTGTCCGAACAGCCCGCCGGGCCGGAACACCAGAAACAGGAACAGCAGCGCATAGGCACACAGGTCGCGGTACTCGGTGCCGAGATACCAGATGCTCTGCGCCTCGACGACGCCGAGCAGCAGCCCCCCCAGAATGGCGCCTGGGATCGACCCCATGCCGCCCAGCATCATGGCGATCAGCCCCTTGAAGGTCGCCCACAGCCCGAACAGCGGGGTGATCTGGGCATCGGCCGAGACGATCAGATAGCCGGCGACGCCGCCGATCGCCGATGCCAGGGCGAAGGCGAAGAAGGTCACCGCAGCGATGTTGATCCCCATATAGCGCGCCGCGTCCGGGTTCTCCGAGACCGCGCGCAGGCTGAGCCCGAAGCGCGTGCGGTAGAGAGCGAGGTGAAGCGCTACTGTGAGCGCCGCGGCCGAGGCGAACATCACCAGGTTCTCGACCTTGAAGAAGAACGGCCCGAAATCGATCGGCTCCGCCTCGATGAGCGGCGGGAAGGGATAGGTGCGGTCGGGGAAGACCACGGTGACCAGCTCCTCGAGCTGCATCCAGATGGCGAAGCTGGAGACCATCGACGCCACCGCGGCGCCCCGGCGGATCGCCCAGAAGCAGAGCCGTTCGACATAGATGCCGACCAGCACCGCGCCCAGCACCGTGGCCGCGGCGATGACCAGGCTGCCGGCGCGGAATTCGAGGAAGATCAGCGTCCCGACGAACGCGCCCAGCATGATCGACGGCCCGTAGGAGAGGTTGAGACGCCGCATCACCCCGAAGATCAGGGTGAAGCCGATGGCGAGCAGGGCGTAGGAGGAGCCCAGCATCACCCCGTCGAAGCAGTTCTGGATGAAATCGACCATCGGCCGTCAGCCGTCCGGCCGCGACCCCAGATAGGCCCTCTGGATCACCTCGTCCTCGGCGAGCTCGCCCGGCGTGCCGGAGAAGGTCACCCGCCCCTGCTCGAGCAGGAAGAAGTGATGCGCCACCTGCAACGCCATGTGGGCGTTCTGCTCGACCAGGAAGATCGACGTGCCGTCGCTGTGCAGGTCGCGGATGATGCGGAAGATCTCCTCCACCATCAGCGGCGCGAGGCCGAGCGAGGGCTCGTCCATCAGCAGCAGCCGGGGGCGCGCCATCAGCGCGCGGGCGACGGCCAGCATCTGCTGCTCGCCGCCGGAGAGCGTGCCCGCGTTTTGCTCGGCGCGCTCGCGCAGTCTCGGAAAGCGGTCGAACATCCGCTCCAGGTCCCGGTCCACCTCGGTGCGCTCCCTCGCGAGCCTGCGATAGGCGCCGGCGATCAGGTTCTCGCGCACGTCCATGTCGGGGAACACGAGGCGGTTCTCGGGCACCAGCGCGATGCCGTGCTCGACGATGCGGCTCGGCGTCCGGCCGACCAGCTCGGCGCCGTCGAAGACGATCGAGCCCCGCGTCGGGTTGAGGATGCCCGCGATGGTCATCATCAGCGTCGTCTTGCCGGCGCCGTTGGGACCCAGCAGGCAGGTGATCCGGCCGTCCGCCACCTCGAGGTCGACGCCGCGCAAGGCCTCGATCTTGCCATAGGAGGTGGCGATGTCGCGCACCTCAAGCATCGCCCTGCCCGGCCTGCCCGGAGGTGCCGAGATAGGCCTCGCGCACCAGCTTGTCGTTCTGGATCTCGTCCGGCGTTCCCTCGGCGATCTTCTGGCCGAAATTGAGCACCGCGATGCGGTCGGTCACCCCCATGACCAGCTCCATCACGTGCTCGACCAGCAGGATCGTCTTGCCGTCGTCGCGCAGCGCGTGCAGGCGTTCGCGGAGCGCGCCCACCTCCTCCACGTTCATCCCGGCCGCCGGCTCGTCGAGCAGCAGCATCGTCGGCTTGGCCGCCAGCGCGCGCGCCAACTCCAGCCGGCGCTGCTCGCCGAAGGAGAGGTTGCCGGCGAGATCGTCCGCCTTGGCGCCGAGCCCGGCGAAGTCCAGCAGCGCCTCGGTGTCCGCGCGCGCCTGCCGGGAGCCGGAGAACCAGCGGTTCACGAAGCCTGTCGACTTGCGGTCCGCCAGCGCGTTCTGCGCCACCCACAGATTCTGCCAGACGCTGAGGTGGCCGAACAAGCGGATGTTCTGGAAGGTCCGCGCGATGCCGGCGGCGAGGCAGACATGCGGCTGGGCGTGCGTGATGTCGCGATCCTTGAACAGCACCTCGCCCGCGGTCACCGGGAACACGCCGCAGATCAGGTTGACGGTGGTGCTCTTGCCCGAGCCGTTGGGGCCGATGAGGCCGAAGATCTCGCCCTCCTCGACCTCGAGATCGAGCCCGTCGACCGCGCGCACGCCGCCGAAATGCTTGGACAGCGACTTAAGTACGAGCATGGTCCCGGCCGGTGAACAGGCCCTTGAGCAGCGCCATCGACCGCTCGTCGAGCAGCCCGCGCGGGCGCACGTTCATCGCCAGCACGATCAGCGCGCCGAACAGCAGGTTGCGCCAGTCGCCGAGGAACCGCAGCCCCTCGACCAGCACGCCCTGGATGAAGATCACCGCGATCAGCGTGCCGAAGACGTTGGAGAGCCCGCCCAGGATCGGGTAGGCGATGGCGAAGGTGGCGAGGATCACGCCGAAATTCAGGTGCTCGATATGCGTCGTGTAATGGGCGTAGAGGGCGCCGCCGAGCCCGGCGATGAAGCCGCCGGCGGTCATCGCCGCGACCTTGACCACGGTGAGGTTGATGCCCGCGCTCTGGGCGGCGAGCTCGTCCTCGCCGACCGCGCGCAGCACCGCGCCGGCGCGCGAGCGGTCCATCCACCAGAGCGCCGCCATGACGGCGATCACCACCCCCCAGACGAACAGCATCACGTCGAGCGAGGTCCAGCCGTTCTCGGGGAAGAAGCGGATCTGGCGGAACCCCTCCCCGCCGAGCGGCCCGACCGCGATCCCGCCCTTGGAGATCTGGTAGTCGAAGTTGAAGAAGAACAGCCGCACGAACTCGCCGAAGGCGAGCGTCGCGATGACCAGCATCAACCCCTTAACCCTGAGCGCCGGAAACCCGACGATGCACGCCATCACGCCGGCCAGCAGGCCGCCGACCAGCATCGCCGGCAGGATGTGAAAGCCGGCGAGCACGGTGAGCATGCCCGAGACATAGGCGCCGATCGCGAAGAACCCGGCCTGCGCCAGGCTGAGCTGGCCGGTCAGCATCACCACATAGGCCGACAGGCCGAGGATCGTGTGGACCCCGATGATCTGCAAGAGGCCGAGATAGAAGTCCATCCCGCGCGCGGTCCCTCAGTCCCGCCCGGCCGGGCGGGAGAAGATGCCGCCGGGGCGCAGGAACAGGAACACGAACAGGAGCAGCATCACGTACATGTCGCGCTCGGTGACGCCGCGCAGGAACTGGAACATGTTCTCGAAGGCGCCGACCAGCAGGCCGGCGACGATCGCGCCGGGGATGCTGCCGAGCCCGCCGATGACGGTGACGATCAGCCCCTTGACGGTGAACGGGAGCGTGAGCAGCGGCGACAGGACGCCGACCGCGGCCCCGATCATCGCGCCGGCGACGCCGCCGAGCACCCCGGTGATGACGAAGGTCATCGCATTGGTGCGCTCCAGCCCGATGCCGCAGAGCTGCGCCGCCACCGGCTGCTGCGAGACCGCGCGGGTCGCGATGCCGAGACGCGTGCGGTAGATCAAATAGAGCAGCAGCCCCATGGCGACGACGCTAACCGCGAAGACGAACATCAGGTCGCCGCGCAGCCCGAACGGCCCGATCTCGATCATCACGTCGTCGAACAGCGCCGGGTAGGGCTGCGGCATGCCGTCGGTCTCGTGGACCACGATCTCGTCGATCAGCAGCAGCATGCCGACGGTCGCCATCAGCGTGGCGAGCGGGCTCGCCAGCGGGATGAAGCGGAAGCAGAGCAGGTAGATCAGGTAGCCGAAAATGCCGGCCGAAAATGCCGCTACGAGAAACACCACCGGCGCCGGCAAGGGGACCAGCGCGAACGCCGCGATGCTGGAATAGGCCCCGGCGATGGCGGCGGCGGCGTAGCTCATGTTGAGCTTGTCCATGACGCCGAAGATCAGCGTGAAGCCGATCCCGATCATCGCATAGGTGGTCCCGAACAGGAGCCCGTCGGCGATCGACTGAACCAGGTCGATCAGGTCGAAGAGGAAGTCCTCCATCCCGCGCTCCCGTCAACAAAAGCCGCCCGGCGGGGCCGCCCCCCCCCCGCCCCCCCGGGGGGGCGGCGGGTGGTGGGGGGGGTGGGGGGCAACCCCCCCACACCCGCCGTGGGGGGGGACGATACAAAAGGGGTTGCCCCCAC
>JAPPGP010000003.1:0-62436 GCA_028821395.1 Defluviicoccus sp. | reverse complement strand
CCCCTAACCGGCCCCCGGCGGCTATCGACTCACCCAGGTCTATCTGGTCCAAGGGGACGCCCCCCACCCCGCCCCCCCCCCCACAAACCCCCCCGGGGGGGCCGCCCGCCCCCCGCCCCGCCGGGGGTTCGAGCGTTACTTGATCGGGTTGTGGAGAACCGCCCACTCTCCGGCCTTGGCGTGGACGTAGACATAGGGCTTGACCGCCTCGCCCTCGTCGGTCCGCTGAATCTTGCCGAGCAGCCCGCCGGTGGTCTTCAGATTGGCGAGCCCGTCGCGGATCTTGCGCCGGTCGGCCTTCAGCGTGTCGGGCTTGGCCATCACCTTCTGGGACTCGATCACGTCCTTGAGAATGTTGACGATCTCCCAGGCGGCGGCGCTGTGGAGATCGGCGCTGCCGCCGAGCTTGGCGGCGGCCTCGGCGGCCATCTTGGCGGCCGGGGTGACGGGCGCGAAGCTGGTCGGGATGATGATCCCCTCCGCCTGCTTGGCACAGCCCTGCAGGGTCTCGAGGCTCGACGATGAGGTCAGCCCCACCAGCAGCTTCGGCTTGACGCGCTGGCGCTGCATCTCCTTGAGCACGCCGCAGGTGGTGAAGGGATGCGCGGAGATCGCCACGACATCGGCCTTGGCCTTGCGCATCTTGCGCACCTGGGTGGTGAAGTTGGTGTCGGCCAGCAGCCACTTGGCCTCGCCGAGCACCTCATACCCGGCATCGCCCGACCGCGTCTTCATCACCTTGTACCAGGTGAAGCGGGAATGCGCGAAATCCTCCTCGACGCCGCCGAAGACGGTCTTGAGGTCGGGGTCTCGCGCCTTGATCCACTTGAACATCTGGCGGTACATCTCCATCTCGTTGGGCACGTTGCGGAATGCCCATTCGGAGATCTTGGCGAGCCCGCCCTTGATCGCGGTGTCGGTGAAGACCGGGAACTGGAGCCCGGTGTCCTTGTCGTCGCCGACCTTCTTCTGCAGGATGCCGAACAGCGGCTCGGCGACGTTGGAGCAGGTCGGCCCGACCGCGACCACCGCCTCCGTGGTGGCGATGCGGCGCAGCACCGAGATGCCTTCCTCGGCGTTGCAGCGGTCGTCGTAGAAGGCGACCTTGATCTTGCCGGTGGTGCCGTCGCCGAGCTTGACCCCGCCGGACGCGTTGATCTGGTTCGCGGCGGCGAGCATCACCGCCTCGGTGTTGACGCCGAATGACCTGACGACGCCCGACTTGGCGCCGAAGCCGGCGATATGGACGGTGCGCTCCATGGCGAGCGACTGCATCGGCGCCGCCAGCAGCCCGGCGATGGCGATCGCCGGCCCGGCGACCGTGGGCACGAGCCATTTCAGTTGCATGTCGATGTCTCCCCTGGTTCCGAACGGCTTCCGTTCGACTGGTCTGAGCCGCAGACGCGATTGCGGACGGGCGTTGATCGTGTCGCGTTCAGCACCCCTCCCCGCCCCGTCCTCAGTGTCCTGCGGCGGAGGCCTCCCCGCCTCTCCGCAGGCGGCCTGCCTCTGCACGGCATGATCGCGCCAAGGCAAGATATTGACAAGCTCGATATTGAGCGGCGAAGCGGCCTTCACCCGGCGCCGCGCACCCGGTCGACCAGCGCCGCCGCGTCGCGGGGCGTCCCGTGGCCGCGCCAGGCGACATGGCCGTCGGGGCGGACGAGCACCAACCTCCTTCCGTAGATCGCCTGGGCTTCCGCATGCTCGATATCGACAACCTCCAGCGGAACCCGCGCGGCGGCGGCGGCCGCGACGAGGGGCGAGGCATCGGCGGGCGGGCGACCGCAGCGCAGCAGCACGAAGCCCCGGCCGAACAGATCGATCGTCGAGCGCCCGTCGCCGAGCCAGCAATGCGGCGCGCGGTTGCCGGGGCGCGCCGCGTGCAGGGGATCGTCCGGGGGGTCGAGCGGCGGGGCTCCGTCGGGCACGCAGATCGGCGAGCCCTCGTAGCAGAGCTGCGTCCGGAGCCGGTCGGCCAGGGAGAGCCGCCGCAGGATGCCGGGATCGGCCTCGAACGCCCGGCGGAATGCCTCGGCCCCGGGCAGCGCGGCGATGGCATCGAAGGTCTCGGTCGACAGCGCGACGAAACGGGCGGCGACCGGTCGCGACTCCGCCTCGTAGGAATCCAGCAGCCCGGCCCCGCCCCAGCCGTCGAGCAGGGCGGCGAGCTTCCAGCCGAGATTGACCGCTTCGCACACCCCGATATGCATGCCCGCCCCGCCGGTGGGCGAGGTCTGGTGCGCCGCATCGCCGGCGATCAGCACCCGCCCGCTTCGGTAGGACCGAGCCAGGAAGTCGCGCCGTTCCCAGCGCGAGACGTCGAGGATCCCGTAGTCGAAATCGCGCCCGGCGAGCTTCCGCAGATACGAGTGGCCGGTGAGGTCGGGATCGGGATCGTGGAAGACGGAAAGCCGCCAGAGCTCCCTGCCGTCGATCGCGATCGCCTCGCCCCAGCACCCGTCGTCGTCGAAGAAGCGGAAGAACCGCGCCCAGCCCTTGTCGTGCATCGCGGAGAATTCGCGCGAGCGGAAGAACACGTTGACGCTCAAGGCAATGGTCCCCTGGCCGTCGAGCGGGATGGCGAGAAGGCGCCGGACGGTGCCGCCCGCCCCGTCGCAGCCGACGAGGTAGTCGGCGGAGACCGTCGAGCGGGCGCCGGAGATCGTGTCGAGGAGATGGGCGCGCACGCCGTTCGCGTGCCTCTCGAAGCTCTCCAGCCTTGTGCCATATTGGAGCGTCACGCGGTCGAGCGATCGCGCCTTCCCGGCGAGGATGGGATCGAAATAGATCTGCGGGCAGGTCGCCGGCCCTTCCGGCGTGTAGTCGAGCCGGCCGGCGCTCTCGGCGTAGGACGGGATCTTGAGCCGGGCCAGCTCGCGCCCGGTCATGGTCTCGACATAGACGAAATCCATCGGATGGGCGGGCGACCACGCCGCGCTCCGCACTCTGTCCGCGATCCCCCAGCGGCGGCAGAACTCCATGTTGCGGCCGCTGACGCTGCTCATCCGGGGCACGCGCAGGGCGCCCGCGCGCCGCTCGACCACGATGCAGGCGACGCCGCGCAGCCCGAGCTCGATGGCAAGCGCGAGCCCGACCGGGCCGGCGCCGACGATCGCGACCTGGGTCTCGACGTTCCGCGGCATGGAGGGATGCAGCCCCCGGGGCAAGATTGCGGAAATGCTAGAGCGCGCCCGCGTCGCGGTCCAATGCGCGGCTTGACCTCCGTCTGCGAACGGGCTGTGATCGGCGCTGCATCCCACGCAAACGGCTCGGAGGGGCAAATGGGCACCTCTTTCCTGCTCGCGACGGGTAACGGCGTCTTCCTGGCGGAGAGCAACGGCGCGGGCTATGAGGCCCGTCCGCTGGGGCTGGAGGGCGTGGTCCGCTGGATCCTGGCGGACCCGTCGCGCCCCGGCCGGGCCTGGGCGGCGACCGAGCGCGCCGGCGTCTGGCGCACCGACGACGGGGGGCGGCGCTGGGCCGAGAAGAACGCGGGGCTGGTCTACAAGCACGCGCTCTCGCTCGCCCGTCATCCGGATACCGGCGAGCTCTATGTCGGCACCGAGCCCGCCTGCATCTTCCGGTCGACCGACGGCGGGGAGAGCTGGGAGGAGCTCGAGAGCCTGCGCCGCCTGCCGACGCGCAAGGACTGGACCTTCCCGGGCCCGCCATTCGTGGCCCATGTCCGCGGCATCGGCCTGTCCCCGTCCGACCCCGGCGTCATTTTCGGCGCCGTGGAGGAGGGTTGGCTGGTGCGCTCGACCGACGGCGGCGGGAGCTGGGTCAACATCAAGGACGGCACCGAGTTCGACTCGCACACCGTCACCGTGCTTCCGGGCGACGGGAAGACCGTGGTCTCGGCCTCCGGTCACGGCCTCTATCGCAGCGCCGACGGGGGCGAGACCTTCGCGCAGTCGGATGCGGGGATCGCGCACCCCTATCTGATCAACGTCGCGGTCCACCCGGACCGGCCGAACGTGCTGTTCACCGCGGGCGCGGAGGTGCCGCCGCCCGGCTGGAGGCGGCCGGAGGGCGCCGGGGCCGGGTTCTACCGAAGCGAGGACGCGGGCGAGAGCTGGATCCCGTTGACCGGCGGACTCCCGCAGCGATTGGCACCCGCGCCGCGCTCGATCGCGGTCGATCCCGCGTCCTCCGGGACCGTGTTCATCGGCCTCAACGACGGCGGAGTCTGGGCGAGCGAGGACGGCGGGGAGGAATTCTCGCCCGTTCTGTCGGGCCTTCCGCCGGTCCTCGGCATCGCCCCCCTGCCGGCATAAATCCGGCATGACGGGCGAAGGCGGGACCCTGCCCGGGGAGGTCCTGACGGCGCTCGGGCGGCTCGGCCTCGTCCCTTGCGGGGCGCAATTGCGCTCGACTGCGCTTCCCGGCGGGGTGTCGTCCGACATCTGGAAGATCGAAATCGGCGGGCGCGCCGTCTGCGTCAAGCGCGCGCTCGCCCGGCTCAAGGTCGCCTCGGACTGGCGCGCGCCGGTGGAGCGCAACGCCTTCGAAGCGGCATGGATCGAGACCGCCGGGCGGATCGTCCCGCAGGCGGTGCCGCGTCTGCTGGGCCACGACAGGCAGGCCGGGCTGATCGCGATGGACTATCTGGAGCCCGGCGAATTCCCGCTCTGGAAGGAGAAGCTGCGCCGGGGCGAGGCCGAGCCGGACGACGCGCGCCGCGTGGCGGCCGCCATCCGCGCCATCCACGCCGGCACCGCGGGGCGCGACGACATCGCCCGGCGCTTCGCCTCCGACGGCATCTTCCACGCGATCCGTCTTGAGCCCTATCTGGAGACCGCCGCCCGCGCCCATCTGGACCTTGCCGGCCGGCTCGCCGGGATCGTCGAGACGACGGCTGCGACCCGGCTCGCCTTGGTGCATGGCGACGTGAGCCCCAAGAACATCCTGATAGGCACGGCAGGGCCGGTGTTCCTCGATGCCGAATGCGCGTGGTACGGCGACCCCGCCTTCGACCTCGCCTTCTGCCTCAACCACCTGCTGCTCAAGAGCCTGTGGACGCCGGAGGCGGCACCCGGCTTCCTGGACTGTTTCGACGTTCTCGCCGGGACCTATCTGGACGGCGTCGACTGGGAATCCCCCGCGGTACTCGAAGCCCGCGCGGCGCCCTTGCTGGCGGGGCTGTTCCTCGCCCGTATCGACGGCAAGTCGCCGGTGGAATATGTGACCGAGGAAGCCGAGAAGGACCGGGTGCGCCGCGTCGCCCGCGCCCTGCTCCAATCCCCTGTCTCGCGTCTTCGTACCGTGCGCGCCGCCTGGGCGGCGGAGCTCGGGGCTTGACCGCAACCGCGATCCGCTCGGTGAAGGGGCGCCGGGTCTGGGACTCGCGCGCGCGGCCGACGGTCGAGGTGGAGATCGCGCTCGCAGGCGGCGCGCCCGGGCGGGCGATCGCGCCTTCCGGCGCCTCGCGGGGAAGCGCCGAGGCGGTGGACCTGCGCGACGGCGGCGAGGCGTTCGGCGGACTCGACGTGACCCGCGCGATCGCCGCGGTCGACGGCGAGATCGCAGCCGCGCTTGCCGGGCTCGACGCCTGCGACCAGGAGGCGGTCGACGATTGCCTCGTGGCGCTCGACGGCACGGCGGACGCCTCGCGGCTCGGCGGCAACGCTATGGTCGCCGCGTCGATGGCGACCGCCCACGCCGCGGCCGACGCGAAGGGAGTGCCGCTGTGGCGCCACCTCGCGGGCGATGCCGCGCCGATGATGCCGCTCCCCGAGATCCAGATCTTCGGCGGCGGGGCGCATGCCGCCGGGCGGGTCGACGTGCAGGACTTCATGGTTATCGCGACCGGCGCGTCGGACTACGCGCAGGCGCTCGACTGGACGGCCGAGATCTACCGCGCGGCGGGCGATATCATGGCCGGACGGGGCGCGCTAGGCGGAACCGCCGACGAGGGCGGGCTGTGGCCCGTCTTCGACGGCAACGAGCACGCGCTCGAAACCCTGGTCCGGGCCATCGAACGCGCCGGCCTGGTGCCGGGCGAAGAGATCGGCATCTCCCTCGACATCGCGGCTTCCGAGTTCGGCGCGGACGGCCGCTACCGCCTCGCCCGGGACGGGCGGAAGCTCGACTCGGACGGCATGTGCGCCCTGCTCGGCGGCTGGATCGAGCGTTTTCCCATCGTCTCGATCGAGGACCCGCTGGCCGAGGACGATCTGGCGGGCCTCGCCGCCTTCACAAGCGCGTTCGGCGCTCGTGTCCAGGTGGTGGGCGACGACGCCCTGGTCAGCAACGCGGACCGCGTGCGCGAGGCGGCGGAGATAGGCGCCTGCAACGCGGTTCTGCTCAAGCCCAACCAGGCGGGCACGCTGAGCGCCTGCCGGGCGGCGCTGGACGCCGCGCGGGCGTCGGGTTACGGCGCCGTGGTGTCGGCGCGCTCGGGCGAGACCGAGGACGTGACCGTGGTCCATCTCGCGCTCGGCTGGGGGGTGGGACAGCTCAAGGTCGGCTCGATCGCCCATGGCGAGCGCACCGCGAAGTGGAACGAAGGGCTCAGGATCGCCGAGACCCTGCCGACGGGCGGAAGGCTGCCGCCGCGCTCGCAATTCCCGTGGGGATGACCATGCGGGTGATCTTCCATTACGACGCCGGCCCGGCCCTCGCCCGCCGGCTGTCGGAGGCGTCGGGCGACGGGCTCGACATCTCCGTCTGCCCGGCGGCGGACGATGCGCGCTTCCGGGAGTTGATGACCGACGCGGACGTGCTCTGGCACGTGCTGCGCCCGCTCTCGGCAACCGACATCGCGGCCGCGCCCGGGCTGCGGCTGATCCAGAAGATCGGCGTCGGGGTCAACACCATCGACCTCGATGCCGCGCGTACCCGCGACATCCCGGTGTGCAATATGCCGGGAACCAACACCAGAGCGGTCGCGGAGATGACGCTCGCCCTGATGCTGGCGGCGCTTCGCCGGCTCTCGGCGTTCGATCGTGCGACGCGCGAGGGTGCGGGCTGGAAGCTGGACAGCGCCATGCAGGATTGCCTGGGCGAGATCGGCGGGCGGGTCGTCGGGCTGGTCGGCTACGGCGCGGTGCCGCAAGCGCTGGCTCCGGTGCTCAAGGCGCTCGGCGCACGCCTGCTCTATACCGCGCGCGCCCCAAGAAGAGAGGCGGAAGGCCTTGCCGAATGGCGAACTCTGCCGGTGCTGCTCGAAGAGTCCGACATCGTCTCGCTCCACCTCCCGGAGACCGCCGAGACCGTGGGCATGATCGACGCCGCCGCGCTCGCCCGCATGAAACCGGGGGCGGTGCTGGTCAACACGGCACGCGGCAGCCTGGTCGACGAGGCGGCGCTCGCGGTGGCGCTTGCGAGCGGCCGTCTCGCGGCGGCCGGGCTCGACGTCTTTGCCCGCGAGCCGGTGGCGCCCGGCAACCCGCTGCTCGGGCTCGACAATGCGGTCTTGGCCCCGCATGTCGCCTGGCTCACCATGGACACCATCGAGCGCAGCCTCGATGTGGCGCTCGACAACTGCCGGCGCCTCGTTGCCGGCGAGCCGCTCCGCTTCCGGGTGGCCTGACGGAGATTGCGATGGAGATCGGCTTCTTCTTCTGGCCCTACACGCCCGAGCTGATCGAGCGCATGGCGCGGGCGGCGGAGAGCTGGGGCTACGACATGATCGGCATCGCCGATACCCCGGGCAACGCGATGGACCCCTGGGTCGCGGCCTCGGTGGTCGCGCGCGAGACCAGCCGGGCTCGGGTCGCGCTCTGCGTCACCAACCTGTCATCGCGCCACCCCTCGGTCTCCGCCGCGGCGATATCGTCGCTCGATCTGCTGGCCCCGGGAAGGACGGTGCTGGGGCTCGGCGCCGGCCACAGCGGCACGCGGAATCTGGGCCTCCCCAGCTCGGGGCTGCGCGACATGGACGACGGGATTCGCTTCATCAAGACGCTGACCTCGGGCGAGCCGGCGGCGCTTGGCGGGGCCGCTTCCCACCTCCCCTGGGCGCGGACCGGCCCGCGCGTCTTCCTCGCCGGGTCGGGCCCGAGGACCCTCCGGCTGGCGGGCGGCATCGCCGACGGCGCGTTCGTCAACTTCGGCATCGCGCGGGAGAACCTGGCTTACTCCGAAGCCCTCGTTGCCGAGGGGGCGCGGGCCGCCGGACGCGCCGCGGAGGATGTCGAGACCTGGCAGATCGCAAGCCTCGACTGCAACTTGGACGGCGGGGCCGCGAGGCGCCGGGCGGGCGCGATCCTCGCCTTCATGGCTGGCGGCTACATTCTGGCCTCGGACGACCTTGACGAACGCGGCGTGCCGGCGGAGTACCACGAGAAGGTGCGCGAGCTGCGCCGGCGCTACAGCACGCGGCCGGGCGAGGCCGATGCGGAGCTGGTCGACGAGCTCGGGCTGTTCGACTACCTCGCCGGGCGCTTCGCCATCCACGGCACCCCGGAGCAGTGCCTGGCGCAGCTCAGCGCCGCCAGGGACGCCGGGCTGAAGCGCGTTATGTTCACCGTGAGCGTCGCCTCGGACCCGGCGGGGACGGTCGAGCTGTTCGGCGAGCGCGTGCTGCCGGCGATCCGCGCCGGCTGATCGGGCACAGCGGGATGGACGGTCTCTCATATCGGTCTGCGGGGATCGCGGTCCGGGCCGACCTGGCCGCCGCCCACCTTCGCGCCTGGCGACGCCTGGCCGCGCCGGGCACCTGGCTGGACGCGGCGCGCCGGGTCGCCATCGCGGCCGAGACCCGGGCGGCGCGCGATTGCGCCTATTGCGCGGAATGCAAGGCCGCGCTGTCGCCCTATCGGGTGCCCGGATGGCACCGCTCGGCGACCGATCTGCCCGGCAATGTCGTCGAAGTGGTCCACCGGATCGCCACCGACCCCGGCCGACTGACCCGCGCCTGGTTCGACAGCGCGATGGCAAGCGGCATCGAAGAGACGGAATTCGTCGAGACGGTGGGTGTCGCGGCGACGACGATCGCGGTCGATGTCTTCTGCCGCGCGATCGGGGTGCCGCCGCACCCTCTGCCGCCGCCGCAACCAGGCGAGCCGCCGCGGACGCGGCCAACGGGCGCGAAGGCGGGACCGGCATGGGTTGCCATGCTGGCGCCGGAAGACCGGACCGCCGAGGAAGCCTGCCTCGACGGCGTCTACGTCTCGCCCGACCCGACCTTCATCCGGCGCGCGCTGAGCCTGGTGCCGCGGGAGGCGGCCGGTCTGTTCGACATGGTCGACGCGCAATACCTCCCCGGACGGCTGATACCGGATGTCGCGGGGCGGTACCGCGCGATAGACCGCGCCCAGATGGAGCTCATCGCGGGCCGGGTCTCGGCCATCAACATGTGCTTCTACTGAACCACCACCCATGCCGAGATGCTCCGTGCGAGCGCGTCCGCCGGCGGGACCGAGGTGAATTTGCAGGCGATCACGGGCGATCCCGGCGACGGCGGGGTAGCGCACGGACGCTTGCTGGCGGGGTTCGCGGAGGCGGTGCTGGGCGAGGACGAGGCCCGGCTGACCGGGATCAGGGAACGCCTGCGCGAGGCCCTCGGCGATTCCGCGCTGGTCGATGCGGCGGCCGTGGTCGCCAACTACTCGGCGCTCGACCGGGTCGCGGACGCCACGGGGATCCCGCTCGAACCGGCCAAGGAGGCGGCGACGGCCGGGCTCAGGGCGGAGCTCGGCATCGACGGATTCTCCCGAGCGCGGTGACGCTCAGTCGGGATCGTCGGATTTCCGCGCGGTCTCCGGGAACAGCCAGACCGCGAACACCATGAAGACGCCGAGCCCCGCGGCCAGCCACTTCAGGAACGTCTCGCCGGCGTCGTGCTCGAACCAGAAGGCGGCGCAGGCGATCAACACGACGATAGCGGTGAGTATCGCGCGAATGTTGTTGGGCATCGCCCGGCCCTCCTTCCCGTCCACGGGCCAACGCCGCGAGTGCGGAACCCGCCCGCGACGTTGACGGTTTCACGGCGCTCCCCCAGAATGCGGCTTAATATATCACAGATAGATCAATGGGAAGCGGCGTCATGGCGGAGGCCAGCGAAACCACGCGCAAGAAGCGGACCATCACGGAGATCCGGCGGTCCAAGGCGACTGGCGAAAAGATGGTCTACATGTCGGTGCCGGACTACACCTCGGCGCAATGGGCGGAGATGGGCGGCGTCGACGTGGCCGTCCTCGGCGACAGCCTGGCGATGATCGCCCACGGGCATCCCAATACCATACCCGCGACGATGGACATGATGATCATGCACGGCCAGGCGGTGCGCCGCGGCGCCCCGAACACCTTCGTGCTCGGCTGCATGCCCTATCAGAGCTACAACACGATCGACCGGGCGCTCGCCAACGCGACCCGCTTCATGCAGGACGCCGGCTCGGACGCGGTCAAGCCCCAGGGCGGCAAGAGCCAGGCGCATGTCCTCAGGGCGCTGGTGGATTCGGGCATCCCGACGGCGTCCCATATCGGCCTGACGCCCCATACCGTGGCCGTCTTCGGAGGCTTCCGGATACAGGGCCGCACGGCGGAAGCCGCGATGAAGATTCTCGAGGATGCGCTCGCCATCGAGGATGCGGGCTGCTTCATGCTGGAGTTCGAGGCGGTACCCGCCCCGGTCGCCAGGCTGATCTCCGAGCAGCTTGAAATCCCCACCATCGGGATCGGGGCGGGAGCCGGAACGGACGGCCAGATACTGCTGTGCTATGATCTGCTCGGCGTGTTCACCGACTTCAAACCCAAATTCACCAAGCGCTATGCCAATCTGACCGAGGTCGCGGTCAATGGAATTTCCCGCTACGCGAGCGAAGTGAGAGAAGGCACGTTTCCCGATGACGATCACAGCTACGGCGTCGACGACGGCGAGTACGAGGCCTTCGCGTCGATGGTCGCGAAACGCCGCCAGATCTAGCTCGCCCGCGCCGTGACACGATGAAGCACGCGACCCTGACCGACCGGGCCTATGACCGGCTGGAGGAAGCGATCGTCACCCTGCGGCTGCGCCCGGGCGCGGTCCTGTCGGAGAGCGCGCTGGCCACCGATCTCGGCTTCGGCCGCACGCCGATACGCGAGGCGCTGCAACGTCTCGCGCGCGAGGGGCTGGTGGTCGTCCTTCCGCGCAAGGGAATCCTGGTTACCGAGATCAACCCGCGCAACCAGATTCTGCTTCTGGAAGTGCGCCGCGAGCTGGAACGGCTGATCGCGCGCACCGGCGCGCTCCGCCGCACGGAAGAGGAGCGGCTCCGGTTCCTGGAAATCGCCGACGGCATGGAAAAGGCGTCGCGGGAGAACGACGACATCGCGTTCATGCGCTACGACCAGGCGCTCAATCAGCTCGAGGCCGAGGCGTCCCACAACGAGTACGCGCAGCGCGCGATGAGCCAGACTCACGGGCTGTCGAGGCGCTTCTGGTACATGCACTACAAGGAGGCGGCGGACCTGCCGCTCTGCGCCCGGCTGCATGCCGAGCTCGCGCGCGGCATCGCCGAAGGCGACCCGGGCGCCGCTTCCCGGGCCTCCGACCGGCTGATCGACTACGTGGAAGAGTTCACCCGCGCCACCCTGGACACCCCGCAGCCGGAGCGCGCGGTGGCGAGATGAGGTCCCCCGGCCGGGGCCAGCTTTACAAGCCTTGCCGCCGCGGTTAGCATACCAGAGATATATCAGTCGGCGGGCGATGAAGGTCTATTCGGGATCCCGGACCATCGACGGCATCGTGGTGCTGGTCGACGGCAAGCCGCTGGACGGCCGCTATGGGCTGAAGCGGTTCACCGTGACCGGATTCGAATGGACCTATGAGGGCGCGGGGCCGGCCCAGCTCTCGCTGGCCGTGCTCGCCGACCACCTGGATGACGACGCGAAGGCCCTGGATCTCTGCGAGGATTTCATGCGGACCGTCGTCGCCAATCTGGAGAACGACTGGGAATTGACCGGCGACGACATCGACCGGGCTCTCGAGGCGCTCGGGAAGCCCGCCTGTTGAACGACCACCGGATCCATCAAGGGAGGAAAGCACCATGACACGGATTCGAGCGCATCGCTGGCTGGCCGCGGCGGCGGTTTGCGGGCTCGTCGTGGCCACCGCGCAGACGGGTTTCGCCGCCGAGAAGTGGAAGATGGCGGCGAGCTGGGGCGGCGGGCCGCTGATGAAGATCGGCGCGGAGGCCGTCGCCAAGAAGATCGACTTCCTGACCGAAGGCCGCGTCACGGTGCGGGTCTTCCCGTCGGGACAATTGTCCAAGGGTCTGGAGGTGCGAAGCGCCGTCGCCAAGGGCGTGGCCGAGGCGGGTCACACCTGGATGGGCTATGACTGGGGCAAGGACAAGACCACCGTGCTCTTCGGCGGCTATGCCGGCGCCATGGATTCCGAGCGCATGCTGCACTGGATCTACGAGGGCGGCGGGCTGGAGATGTGGCAGCAGTTCAACCAGGAGCGCTTCGGGCTGGTCTCATTCCCGTGCTTCACGCGCACCGCCGAAGCCTTCCTGCACTCGCGCAAGCCGGTCAAGACGCTGGCCGACCTCAAGGGTCTCAAGTTCCGCACCGCGGGCGCTTGGCTCGCCATCTCCAAGGGGCTCGGCGCGGCGCCGGTCACCATGCCGGGCGGCGAGGTCTACACCTCGCTGGAGCGCGGCGCGATCGACGCCACCGAATGGGGCACGCTGTACGAGAACATCTCGTCGGGTTTCCACAAAATCGCCAAATACGTGATCATCCCCGGCATCCACCAGCCGACCGCGCCGTTCGAGCTGGTGATCAACCAGAAGGCCTGGGACAAGCTCTCCGACCGCGACAAGCAGCTCGTGGCGCTGGCCGCCAAGACGGTCACCTTCGAGAGCTGGACGCGGATCGGCCACGAGGACGCCAAGGCGCTCGACTTCTTCAAGAAGCAGGGCAACGAGATCATCGTGCTCGACGCCGACGTCCAGCGCCAGGCGAAGAAGCTGGCGATTGACTGGGCGAAGGAGCAGGCCAAGGATAACCCCTGGTTCGACAAGGTGTTGAAGAGCCAACTGGCCTTCGAGAAGCTGTGGCGGCAGGCGACGCATTACCGCAACGTGATTTCCGACTAGGCTCTTCGCCCCAACGGTCGGGGAAGGAAGCGGCGCCGGCCGCGCCTTCCCCGCCGGTCCGCCGACCGTGACGATGCCGCGATGGTGACGGCGCTCGTCCGCTCCATCGACCGGTTGAGCGGCGCCTCCGGCATCGTCATCGCCTGGATCGTCTTTCCGCTGATACTCGCGACCTGTTTCGAGGTCTTCTCGCGCTATGCGCTGAACGCGCCGACGATCTGGGCGTTCGAGCTGGGCTACATGGCGATGGGCACCCACGCCCTGATCGGCGCCGCCTACACGCTGCGCGAGGGCGGCCATATCCGCATCGACGTGCTCTACAGCCGCTTCCCCGACAAGGCCAAGGCGGTCGTCGACACCGCCGGCTACCTGTTGCTGTTCCTGCCGGTGGTCTGCTGGGTGAGCTGGGGCCTCTGGGACTACTGGGTCGAGGCCTATGTCAACAACGACCATTCGGGGCAATCGGCCTGGAACCCGGTGATCTGGCCGTTCCGCCTGGTCTTCTTCCTGGGCTATTTCCTGCTCGCCTTGCAGGGCGTGGCCGAGCTCGTCAGATGCGTCCGCGTGCTCACCGGACGGGCTACCGCGCGGCAGGCGCCCCATGGGTGAATACCTCGCTTTGGTGATGTTTCCGGCGCTGTTGCTGGCGCTATTCCTCGGATTTCACGTCGCCTTCTCGATGATGGGCATCGCGCTGGTCTTCGGGTACCTCACTTTCGACGCCGCGGTCATCTTCCAGTTCGCCCAGAAGATCGACGCCGTCGCGTCGAACTTCGTGCTGGCGGCGGTGCCGCTGTTCATCTTCATGGGGGCGATGCTGGAGCGTTCCGGGATCGCCGAACAGCTCTTCGAGGCGGTGCATCTGTGGACCCGTCGGCTGCCCGGCGGGCTCGCCGTCGGCACGGTGGTCATGTGCGTGATCTTCGCCGCGTCGTCGGGCGTCATCGGCGCGACCGAGACCGTGGTCGGCCTGCTGGCGATCCCGGTGATGATGAAATACGCCTACGACAAGGGGCTGATCTCGGGCACCATCTGCGCCGGAGGCTCGCTCGGAACCATCATCCCGCCCTCGGTCGTGGTGGTGGTGCTGGGCCCGGTGGCCGACGTCTCGGTGGGCGATCTGTTCGTCGGCATGGTGTTCCCCGGCCTGCTGATGGCCGGGCTCTACATCGCCTATATCCTGGTCCGCTGCACCGTCGACCCCGGAGCCGGGCCGCGCATTCCGCCGTCGGACGACGAGCCGCCGCTCCTCGAGCGGATCCGCATCACCCTGATCGCCCTCGCCCCGCCGGTTGCCATGATCACCGCGGTGCTGGGCTCGATCATGTTCGGCCTCGCCGCGCCGACCGAGGCGGCCGGGCTGGGCGCGCTGGGCTCGATGATCCTCGCGATCCTCTACCGACAGTTCAGCCTCAGGGTGCTGAACGAGGCGGTGCTCAAGACGCTGAAGGTCACCTGCATGATCTTCCTCATCCTGCTCGGCGGCAACATGTTCGCCGGGGTCTTCGTGGCCGCGGGCGGCATCGCGCTTGCCCAGGACCTCATCGAGCAGGCCGCGCTGGCGCCATGGGTAACGCTGGCGGTGTTCCTCTTCATCTGCTTCGCCGCCGGGTTCGTGCTCGACTGGATATCGGTGCTGCTGATCTTCATCCCGGTCTTCATGCCGATCGTCCAGTCGATGGGTTTCGATCCGGTCTGGTTCTGCGTGATGTTCCTGGTCGTCATCCAGACCAGCTACCTGACGCCGCCGATGGCGCCCGCGATCTTCTACCTGCGCGGCATCAGCCCGCCGGAGATCACGCTGCGCCACATGTTCGCGGGCGTCGTCCCCTTCATCTTCCTGCAGCTGGTCTGCCTCGCCATCGTCGGCTATTTCCCGCAGATGGTGCTCTGGCTGCCGGCGCAGCTTCTCGGCTTCCGTTAGGCTTGACCTTAACCGCGAGTTGATGTTTTAGTGATATATCAGAGACAGGGCAGAGCGCGAGACCGGCGTTGCGGCGCCGGGATCGCGCGTGCGAGCCGGGACCCGCCATGACACCAGACCAGATCCGCGCGACCCCGCCCAGGATCCTGAGCGAGGCCCAGCGCGAGGCCTATTTCGAGACCGGCTATCTGCTGGTCGAGAAGGTCATATCGGAAGACTGGCTCGCCCGGCTGCGCGCGACCACGGACGAGATGATCGAGCAGAGCCGGGCCGTCACAAGTTCGGATTCCGTATGGGATCTGGAAGACGGCCACAGCGCCGAGCGCCCGCGCCTCCGCCGGCTCTCCAGCCCCAACGACCACCATCCGGCCTATTGGGACTACGCCTCGCGTTCGGTCGTGCCCGACATCGTCGCCGACCTCGTCGGACCCAACGTGAAGTTCCACCATTCCAAGCTCAACTTCAAATGGGCGGACGGCGGCGAAGAGGTCAAATGGCACCAGGACATCGGCTTCTGGCCGCACACCAACTACAGCCCGTTGACGGTGGGCACCTATCTCTACGATTGCGGCCCCGAACAGGGCCCCCTCCTGGTGGTCTCGGGGAGCCATGACGAGCCGCTTCGCGACCAGTACAACGGGGACGGCGAGTGGGTCGGCTGCCTGTCCGACGACGATGCGGCGGCGATCGACGCCTCCCGCGTCCGGCAGCTCGACGGGCCGGCGGGATCGATCACCATCCACAACTGCCGCACGATCCACGGCTCCCGGCCGAACCACTCGCCGATCGGCCGCCCGCTGCTGTTGAACGTCTATGCCTCGGCGGATGCGTTCGCCTATACCGCCAATCCGCTGCGCTCCAGATACGACCGGCGGGTGCTGCGCGGCGAACCGGTGAGATGGGCGCATCACGACCCGCGCCCGTGCCTGATGCCGCCGGACTGGTCGGGCGGCTACACGTCGATATTCGCCCTTCAGCAGGAGGAAGAGGCGCATGCCGCCGAGTAGGCCGGGGCGCGTGCGCGAGAGGAGGACCACGAGATGATGAGCCAGCGCCAGGTCGAGTTCCGCAGGGAATACCGCTCGCGCATTGCCGGCTGGTACAACGGCTACTTCCACGTCGCGGTGATCTACCTGATGGGCGGCGCGGCGCTCTACTATTTCGTGAGCCACCTCGACAACGTGCTGTGGTGGGAATGGCTCTCGGTGCCGGTGTTCTTCCTGATGTGCAACATCTTCGAATGGGCGGTCCACCGGTTCGTCATGCACCGGCCCTTCAACCAGCCGGGGCTTCGGGCCGTCTATGTGCGGCATACGTTGAACCACCACCAGTTCTTCTCCGATTCCGAGATGCGCTTCCGCGACCCGGATGACTGGCGGGTGACGGTGTTTCCGCCCTTCGCGCTGGTCACCTTTGTCGTCATGTCGGCGCCGCCCGCGGTGATTCTGGGCCTCGCCATCTCGGCCAATGTCGGTTGGCTGCTGATCGTCACCACGGTCAGCATGTATCTGATCTACGAGTTCATGCATTACTGCTGCCATGTCGACGAGAACGCCTTCGTCCGCAACTGCCCCTTCGTCAACACGCTCAGGCGCCATCATTTCGCGCACCACAACACGCGCCTGATGATGGAGGTCAACATGAACCTGACCTTTCCGATCGCCGACTGGCTGTTCGGCACCTCGGATCTCGATCGCGGACTGCTGGGCCATCTGTTCAACGGCTACAGCGAAAGACACTTGAAGAAGAACCTGCGCGGCAGGCCGGTTCCGCCGCTCGCGGTTGCCGGCGAGGCGCTGCCCGCGGATTGACCGGCGAGCCGGGTCACACCTTCTTCCTGTCGCGCGAGGAGATCGCGCGCCTTCACAAGCCCTGGCCGAGGCCACCGGCAAGTACGGCCGGCAGCAGGCCGACATCGTTTGGCTCCTCCTGCTGACCGGATGCCGCTTGAGCGAAATCGTCTGCCTGGGCTGGTCGGAGGTCCGGAAGGACCGGCTGGTATTGGCCGACTGCGCGACGGGGCCGAGAAGGGCATTCCTCAATTCGCCGGCGCGGCGTCTCCTCGATGGCAGCCACGTCACGGGGGCCCATTCGCATTTGCTTCGCGGCTCGATCCGTCGCGAACGAGCTTCCCTTCCGGATTCGGGTTTCAGTCGAAATAGCCGTCTTCCACGACGTTCAGCCAGATCCGCCCGACCGTGACGATGGTGTCGTGCAGGATGTCGTGGCGGAAGCCTTCGAGGCGCGCGACCCTGTAGCGGCGGCAATAGGGCTCCATGACCGCGCGCGCGGCATCGACCTTGTCCGGCTGGATGACCTGGTCGAGCGTCCCGTTCATCTCCCATACCGCGACCGTCCGCAGCTCGGGCGCCGGGAAACAGGGCTCCAAGATGTCGCGCATCAGCGTTGCAAAGCCGCGATTGCGTACTTCCCGCGGCAGGAAATCCGCGATCCACAGCCGTCCCGCATGCTCGGCGAGCGCCGCGGCGTTGTAGAACATCGTCGTGTCTTCGATCGACTTGAACCGCGGCGCGGCCAGCGCCTTGCGCCACCAGCGTTCGCGCGTTTCGTGATCGACATGTCCGGTATAGAAACGGAAATCGGGCCGCCCGCGCTCGCGCACCCGAAGCACCGAGTTTTCGTAGGGCCAGTCGAAGTTTCCGGCTCGGACGCGGCTGTGGAAATAGGCCACGCCGGTGCTCGACGTTCCCCATCCCAGCATGCCGTCCGGGACGATCGAGCTTGCCAGTGCCCACAGGAACGGCCCTCCGGTCGAGAACCCCCAGTAGAGCAGCAGAGCTCCGCGGCGCGGAACGCCGAGCGCGGCAAGCGCGAGCTGGACGCCGCGCCGATAGCCTTCGACCAGGGCATCGGGCGTCGCCGCGAGCATGTGGTCGTAAAGAGCCGAGCCCTCTTTCGGCAGCCTGTAGGTATCGCTTCCGGTCGGGCTCGCCTGTCCCTGCGAGACATGCGACGTGTACTCGTCGGCGGGCCAGTATTCCGGCCGATGGCGGTCGAAAACCGGCATGCGTTCGCCGAGCGGAATGTCGATCCAGCTGCCGCTTTCCTCGTCGGCGAAAAAGTTCCACCGGCCCAGGCGCGGCACCGCCACGAAGGTCACGCCGCGTCTCGCCAGCCAGGGTCCGATGCCCTCCCTGCCCTCGTAGGTCGCGAGGAACCCGTTGCCGTTGTCGCTCCCGCCCTCCCCCGCGATCACCACGATCCGCCGGCCTCGGTGCAGGCGGGGCGTCTCGGGCCGCAGCGTCATGACGACCTGCGTGAAGGGTTTGCCGTAGATTTCGAAATCGACATAATCGATTTTCTTCGTGTAGCCGGTCGTTTCCGGATAGGCGTCGCTGTCGGTTATGGTGGCGACGGAGTCGGCCGGCAGTACCGCCCCGTCGTCCGGCAGAAGGACGATGTCGTCTCTGGAGCCCATGCGCTTTCCTCTCCCGATCCCCGATACCGCCGACAGGTCCCGCGACATCCCGCCGGGCTCGGGAAGACGAAGCTAGCAGATGGGCAACCTGATCGAGATCAAAGACCTTCAGACGTCTTTCTTCACCGCCGAGGGCGAGCTCCGCGCGGTCGATGGCGTGAGCTTCGCGATCGAGGAAGGCCGCACGATGGGGCTGGTCGGGGAGTCGGGTTGCGGCAAGAGCGTGACCGCGCTGTCGACGATGCAGCTGATTCCGAAATCGGCGGGCCGGATCGTCGGCGGCGAGATCAGGTACCGGGGCGAGAACCTGATCGATCTCGACGAGGCCAGGATGCGGCGCATCCGGGGCAACGAGATCTCGATGATCTTCCAGGAGCCGATGACCTCGCTGAACCCGGTCTTCACCGTCGGCACGCAGATCGAGGAAGCCATCGTGCTGCACCAGCGGCTCGGCAAGAAGGACGCGCGCGACAAGGCGATCGAGATGCTCCGCCTGGTCAAGATCCCCGAACCCGGGACGCGGGTCGACGACTACCCGCACGAGCTCTCGGGCGGCATGCGCCAGCGGGTGATGATCGCGATGGCGCTCTCTTGCAACCCCAGCCTGCTGATCGCCGATGAGCCGACGACCGCGCTCGATGTGACGATCCAGGCGCAGATCCTCAACCTGATCGAAGAGCTCCAGGAACAGCTCGGCATGGCGCTGCTCTTGATCACCCACGATCTGGGCGTGGTCGCCGAGCAGGCCGACGACGTGGCGATCATGTATGCCGGGCGAATCGTGGAGCACGCGACGCCGGAAATAATTTTCTCCCGCCCGCTCCACCCTTATACGGTGGGGCTGCTGAAATCGATCCCCGGCTATGGCGGGATCGGCGAGAAGCTGGAGGCGATCCCCGGGATCGTGCCGAGCCCGCTCAACCTGCCCGACGGCTGCCGCTTCAGCGACCGCTGCTCGCGGGTCGACGACGGGTGCCGGCTGCGGGAGCCGGAGCTGCGCGAGGTGGAAGAAGGGCACTTCGTGTCCTGCTTCCTCGTCTGAGCGGTCAGAGGCCTCAGGGAGAGCCGCAAGGATGGCGTTGCTCGAGATCAGGGACCTCAGGACCTACTTCCCGATCCGCTCGCCTTTGCTCTCGCGCCATCTGGGCGACGTGCGGGCCGTCGACGGCGTGACGCTCGACGTCGAGGACGGCGAGACGCTCGGGCTGGTCGGCGAGTCCGGCTGCGGCAAGTCGACGCTCGGGCGGAGCATCCTGCGCCTGATCGAGCCGACCGGCGGAAGCATCGAATTCGAGGGGAAGAACATCCTCGCCCTCGGCTATGCCGAGATGCGCGACATGCGACGGCGCATGCAGATCATCTTTCAGGACCCCTACGCATCGCTCAACCCGCGCATGCGGGTGGGCGAGATCATCGGCGAGGGGCTGCGCATCCACGGGCTCGCCGCGGGGCCGGAACGCTACGACGTGGTCATGCGCATCCTCAACCGCGTCGGTCTGCGCGAGGACCACTACGATCGCTATCCGCACGAATTCTCGGGCGGCCAGCGCCAGCGCATCGGCATCGCCCGTGCCCTGGTGTTCCAGCCACGCATGATCATCGCCGACGAGCCGGTATCCGCGCTCGACGTCTCGATCCAGGCGCAGATACTCAACCTGCTCGACGAGCTGCAGAGCGAGTTCCGGCTCACCTATATCTTCATTTCTCATGACCTCCGCGTCGTCGAGCATGTCAGCCATCGCGTCGCGATCATGTATCTCGGCAAGATCGTCGAGGTCGGCGACGCCAAGGCGATCTACGCCGATGCCCGCCACCCCTATACCAAGGCGCTGCTGTCGGCGGTGCCGATGCCCGACCCGGGTGCGAAGAACAAGCGGGAACGGGTTCTGCTGCAGGGCGACGTGCCGAGCCCGGCCAACCCGCCGCCCGGCTGCAGCTTTCATCCGAGATGCCCGTTCGCCGAGAAGATCTGCGGCGAAATCGAACCGCCGTTGGAGGAAGACGGCGACGGACACCTGATTGCCTGCCATGTGTTCGGACCGGACGGAAAGGGAGCCTGAAGATGCCGATGAACGACCCCAAATGGACCAAGGTCGGCGACGTCGACACGCGCTATTTCGAGGCCGGCGAGGGCGAGACCGTGGTGCTCTTCTATGGCGGGAATTTCGGCTCCAAGGACGGCTCGAACTGCGCCATCGCCTGGGATCGCAACTTCGACGGTCTGGCGGCGAGCTATCATGTGGTGGCGCCGGACAAGCTTGGACAGGGCCATACCGGCAACCCGATCAACGACGACTACACCATGAATGCGGTCGTCCATCACGCCGCTTCCTTCATCGATACCGTCGGTCTGTCCAACGTCCATCTGGTCGGGCATTCGCGGGGCGGCTACTTGGTGACGCGGCTGACGCTCGAATTCCCGGAGCTCGTTCGCTCCTGCACCATCGTCGACTCCGGCACCCTCGGTCCCGGCGTCGGGCTCAACGAGATCGTTCATGCCCAGCCGCCTCACGAGCCGCTCAGCCGCGAGTGCCAGCGCTGGACATACGAGAAATACTCCTACTCCCCCGACCACATCACCGATGGCTGGCTCGATGCCGTGGTCGAGGTCGGCCGGCTTCCCAAGACGCAGGAGGCGATCCGCAGGATGGAGGACGAGGGCCTCAAGGCGGGCCTCTTCCTGCCCGAGCTGGCGCGCCAGAAGGCGGAGACCCTGCGCTGGATCCAGGACCGCAAGATGAAGCGGCCGACCCAGGTGGTGTGGGGCTACAACGATCCCACCGCACCGCTGCGCCAGGGGATTCCGCTTTACGAGATGATCGCCGCCGGCGAGCGGCAGGCCTATTTCCACATCGTCAACCGTGCCGGGCACTTTCCGTTCCGCGAGCATCCCGAACGGTTCAACCAGATCGTCCACGGGTTCATCTCCAGCCTCAACTGACGATGGCCGCCGCCTTCCACCCGCCGGCGGAGATCGGGCGCGAGGAGATCTTCCGCGCTTCCGAAGGGGTGCTGGCCCGACCCGATATCTCGTTCTCCGAGACCGAGACGATCCTGCGCATCGATGCCGCCGGGATGGAATGGGATATCGGCGTCATGCTCTACGAGCCCGACCGGGAGGCCGATGTCCCGATCGGTCCCGACGGCCGCAAGATCGGGGTTTTCCTGACCCATGGCGGGGCGAGCGACTGGCGGTCCATGGAACCGTTGGCGCGGCTGCTGGCGGGCAAGCTCGGATACCGGATCGCCAGCATGACCTATCCCGGCCGGCTCTATCTGCCCGACCCGTCGCGCGATTGGCCGGGCGACACCATCCGCGGCGACGGCACGGTGCGGACGCCGATCTGGCTCGACGGCGAGCGCATCGGCGATGACGAATACGAGGTCGTGCACGACGCCTCGATGCGGGCGCGGCACGGGATTCGCCCCAACGCCCGGGCCCGCCCGGGCACGAGGTTCCACGACCGCATGGCGTCCTGGCCGCTCGCCTTCGAGGACGCGATGAAGGCGGTCTGCCGACGGTATTTCCCGCCCGAAGAGTATTCGATCTACGTGCACGGCCACTCCACCGGCGGCCCGTTCGTCAACATGCTGAGCCAGCGCGTCGACAACGTGGCCGGGCTGATCGGCGTGGAGAACTCGCCCTTCGGCTACATCTACCGGCGCATGGCGGGCCGCGAATGGACGGGGCCGTTCACCGACCTGCTGATCCGCAACTGGCGCGAGATCGCCCGCTACCGCGGCGCCGAAGCGCTCAAGAGCGAGGGGCCGGAGGCGCTGATGAGCCTGGCAGCGCTGATGGAGGACGTGCTCGACGAGTGGTCGGACTCGACTCGGTTCCCGCAGTTCAAGGCGGAGTACATCGTCCACTACGCATGCACGCCCGCACTCGAGGCCGCGGCGGAGGCAACCGCCGCCCGCCTCCGGCTGTGCCCGGCGGCGGCGAGGGAGCTGACGCAGCGCTATGTGGGGATGGGGCGCGAGCTAAGCGGGCCGGGCGCCAGGCCCGTGCCGCCACTCCTGTTCGGGATCACGGCTTACAGCCGCGACCATACCGCCGAGAAGTACCGCGATATCGTCGTCCCGGCCTACCGCGCCATGAACCCGGCTCCGAAGATCGCCGTGGTGCAATTCGGGGCCGGAATCCACTCCTACTGGGCGCCCGAAGAAGACCTCCCGATGGGAACCCTGCCGGCTGTGATCCGGCTATGGGAAGACGCAATCTCCGGCGGATATTTTCTGGTCTAGGGAGACATGACCATGCCTATGACCGATGCCAAATGGGTGGATGTCGACGGAATCCGCACACGCTATTTCGAGGCGGGCTCGGGCCCTCCCCTCGTCCTGGTCTATGGCGGAAACTTCGGGTCCGACGAGGCGGCGTCGAGCGCCATCGTCTGGAACAGGAACTTCGACGTGCTGGCCCGGCACTTTCACGTTGTCGCGTTCGACAAGCTCGGACAGGGTCATACCGACAACCCCGCGAACGACGACTACACGATGAACGCGGTGGTCCAGCACGCCAATGCCTTCATCCGCACGCTGGGGCTCTCGGATGTCCATCTCGCGGGCCATTCGCGCGGCGGCTACCTGGTATGCCGGCTGACGCTGGAGCAGCCCGATCTGGTGGCGTCCTGCACCATCGTCGACAGCAACACCTGCGCGCCCGGGCGCGGGCTCAACGACGTGGTGCATGCCGGCGCGCCCAGGCCGCGCCTCGGCCGCGAGTGCCAGAAATGGGTCTACGAGCACTACTCCTACAGCCCGCACCACATCGACGATGCGTTCCTCGATGCCGCGGTCGAGGTGGCGAACCTGCCCAAATTCCGGGAGTCGGTCCGCAAGATGGAGGACGAAGGGCTGAAGACCAAAATGTTCCTGCCCGGGCTGGCGAAGGACAAGTCGGAGATGTTCGCCTGGATCCGCGACCGCGGCATGGGCAAGCCGACGCAGATCGTCTGGGGCCGCAACGACCCGACGGCGCCGCTGGAGCAGGGCTATGCGCTGTTCGACCTGATCGCCGCCACCGAGCCGCGCTGCCAGCTCCAGATCATCAACCGCGCGGGGCACCACTCGTTTCGCGAACAGCCGGAGATCTTCAACGAGATGCTGCGCGGCTTCATCCAGGCGCTCTAGGCGCGGAGAACGCGATCATGCCGGACGGATCGTGGCAGCCGCCGAAGCGCTACTCGCGCGCCGAGCTGGTCGAGATTTCGGACCGCGTGCTCGCCGAGCCCGACATCGAGATCCGGCAATACGAGGACGTCTTCCGCCTCGACGTCGCCGGCATGGAGTGGGACATCGGCGCGATGGTTTACGAGCCGGTGGACCGCGCCAGAGCCCACGTCTCCGCCGACGGGCGGCGTTCCGGCATGCTGATGACCCATGGCGGGGCGAGCGACTGGCGTTCGATCGAGCCCTACGCGCTGGTGCTCGCGCGGAAGCGCGGCTTCAAGGTGGTCAACATGACCTTCCCGGGCCGGCTCTACCTGCCCGACCCGTCGCGCGACTGGCCGGGCGATACCAGACTCGCCGACGGCGGACTCCGCACCCCCATTTGGAAGCAGGGCGAGGAGATCGGCCGCGAGCAATACGACATCGTGCGCGAAGCGTCTTTCCGCCACGTATACGGCACGCGCACCTTCGCGCGCGCCCGCCCGGGAACCGTCTTCCATGAGCGGATGGCGGCGTGGCCGCTCGCTTTCGAGGCGGCGATGAAGGATCTCTGCCGGCGGCATTTCCCGGTCGACGAGTTCGCCGTCTACGCCCACGGCCATTCCACCGGCGGTCCGTTCTCGCACATGATCCTGCAGCGCGTGGAGAACATCGTCGGGCTCGCCGGGATCGAGAATTCCACCTTCGCCTGCATCTTCCACGCGATGACTGGGCACGACTGGCCCAACCCGTTCAACGACCTCCTGGTCCGCGACTGGCGGGAGCTGGCCCGCTACCGGGGCGCGGAGCTCTACATGCAGGAAGGCGGCGAGCCGCTGATGCGGCTCCCCTGGGTGATGGAGGAAGTCTTCGAGATGTGGGACGAGGTCAAGCGCTTCCCCCAGATCAAGGCGGAGTATTTCTTCCACATCCACTCGATCCCGGCACTGACCGAAGCGGCGACCGTGACGGCGGCGCGCCTCGGCATGTCGGAGACGGAAACGTGGGCCTTGGTCGAGCGCTTTGTCGGCATGGGGCGGCCGCTGACCGGCCCGGGCGCGAAGCCGGTGCCGCCGCTGCTCTACATGATCAACCGGTTCAGCCGCGATCACACGCCGGAGAAGTATTACGGCGTCATGCTGCCCATGCTGGAGGAGATCGAGCCCGCGCCCGAGGTGCGGATCGTCGAGTTCGGCACCGGCATCCATTCCTACTGGCGGGCCGAGGAGGGGCTGCCGATGGGGCTGGTCCCGCCCGCCGTAGACGTGGTCTGCGAGGCGATCGCGGCGGGCTATTATTGAGCCGGCAGCGGCCGAGTCTGTAGACTGCGCTCATGCGGCGGGGATGCCGCAGGGGATGAACATCGGAAAGGGAGAATGGTAATGCGAGTTTCAGCTTCTGCGCGTGTGGCGTCGAGGATGGCGGCCTGCGCCGTTCTCGCGACCGGGGTCGCGGTGGGCGCGACGGCGTCGGCCGAGACCCGGCTCACGCTCGGCATCACCTCCAATCTCAGCACAGTGAACCCCTACGGCGACAGCGCGTCGCATCTCTACGGGCTGTGGGGCGAGATCTACGGCAATCTCTGCCGCTACAGCTTCGAGAAGGGCGGATATGTCGGTCATCTCGCCGAGAAATGGGAGGTCAAGGACGAGAACACCTGGATCTTCCACCTGAAGAAGGGGATGAAGTTCCACAACGGGACCGAGCTGACGGCGAAGGACGTGGTCCACTCCTTCTTCCGCATGAGCAAGGATCCCGAGAGCAGCCAGAAGCAGAACTCGAGCCGGAAGATCAAGTCCGTCGAGGCGGTCGACAACTACACCGTCAGGATGATCTCCCACAAGCCGACATCGTCGCTGCTGAGCTATATCTGCGGCCTGTGGGCGATCTCCAGCAAGGACGCCTACGACAAGTACGGCGCCAAGGAAGCGGACAAGAACCACCCCTACGGCGCCGGGCCCTACAGGCTCAAGGAGTTCGTGATCGGCAACCGCATGGTGCTGGAGAAGGCCGAAGGGAACCCGTTCCTCAGGCCGGGCTCGCCGGATATCGTGATCGTGCGCAAGATGACCGAGTCCGAGCAGCGGGTCACCGCCCTGCTCAACGGCGAGATCCAGATCGCCCAGTTCATCCCGCCGCATCTCCTGAGCCGCATCGAGAAGTCGAAGAACTCCCGGCTGGTTCCGACCAGCTCGGTCGAGCTCATGTTCCTCGCCATGAACCCGGCGATGAAGCCGTGGGACAACAAGAAGGTGCGCCAGGCGGTGTGCCACGCGATCAACCGCGAGGGCATCGTCAAGGCGCTTCTCAAGGGCCAGGCGCAGCTACTGCAGGGGCCGATCGGGCCGGGACAGTACGCCCATGATCCGAACCACAAGCCGGTCTACGACTACAACCCCGACAAGGCGAAGAAGCTGCTCGCCGACGCGGGATATGCCGACGGGGTCGATGTCGATCTGTACACGCCGGTCGCGCGCTACGTGAACGACAAGCAGATCACCCAGGCCATGGTGCCGATGCTGAACGCGGTCGGGATCAGGACCAAGCTGCACACCCCGGAATGGGTCACCCAGTGGGCCAACGTGCGCAAGGGCAAGGTGCCGTTCTTCTACCAGGGCCGCGGCTCGGTGATCGATCCCGGACCGGCGCTGTCGCAGTATTTCGAGACCGGGGTGTCGCCGCGCATCAAGTTCTCGCACGCGGAATACGACAGGCTGATGCAGGCCGAACGGGCCGCCTTCGACGAGCAGAAGCGCATCGCGACGCTGCGCAAGGCGATGTCGGTGCTGACCGAGGAGGCGCCGGCCTGCTTCATGTGGACGCATACCCTGCAATACGGCGTGGCGAACAACGTCGACTACCAGCCGCGGCCGGACGGTCGTCCGTATATGAGCGAAGCGACGATGAAGAACTAGCTCGTCCGTTTCGCAGCGGCGGATACCGATGTTGTCACCCCGGCCTTGGGCCGGGGTCCAGGCCTGCCCCGGATCACAGTCCGGGGCCTGCCCCGGACGCCGATCCGGGGGAAGCCGGGCGAGAGCGGTGCCCTTGGCTCTGGACCCCGGCTCTCCGCTGCGCTTCGGCCGGGGTGACATCCGGGCGAAGGGCACCCGCCTGAGCGACGGAAAGGCGGTTTCCGGTTGCTGACCTATACCGTCAAGCGGGTGGTCGGGACGGTCCCCGTCCTCTTGTTGATCACCCTGCTGGTATTCGGCCTGTTGCAGCTCGCGCCCGGCGATCCCGCCGATATCCTGCTGCCCGAGGAGGCAACGCATGAGGATATCGCCGAGGCGCGGGCGCGGTGGGGGCTCGACAAGCCGTTCCACGAGCAATACCTGATCTTCCTCGGCTCCGCCGTCCAGGGCGATTTCGGCGAGTCGTTCCGCTACAAGGAATCGGTCACCGCGCTGCTCGCGCAGCGATTTCCGGCAACGCTCGAGCTGACCTTCTTCGCCACGCTGCTGGCGGTCCTGATCGGCGTTCCGCTGGGCGTGTGGGCCGGCGCCAGGCCCAACTCCTGGGTCGACAATTTCGGCTCGGTGTTCGGCTTCTTCGGCATCAGCATGCCGAGCTTCTGGATGGGGATAATGCTGATCCTCATCGTCTCGGGGTATTTCAACCTGCTGCCCTCGGCCGGGCGCGAGACCTACGGCATCGCGGGTCCGACGATCACCGGCTTCTACACCGTCGACAGCCTGATCCAGGGGAACTGGAAAGGCTTCTTCGACGCGCTCTCCTACATCGTCATGCCGGCGGCCACGCTCGGCGTGAACATGCTGGGCATATTGATGCGGGTCACGCGTTCGGCGATCCTCGACGTCACGCACGAGGAGTTCGTGACCACCGCCCGCGCCAAGGGGCTGAGCGGCCGGGTCGTGCTGTGGCGCCACATCGTCCGCAACGCCTTGATCACGATCATCACCGTCGTCGGTCTGGAGCTGGGCACGCTGCTGTCGGGCTCGATCATCGTCGAGACCGTGTTCGCCTGGCCGGGGATCGGCAATCTGCTGATCAACGGCCTCGGCACCCGCGACTACCCGCTGATCACGGGTGTCGTGCTCGCCTACACCGTGTTGTTCGTGACGGTCAACTTCCTCATCGATATCAGCTATGGCGCGATCGATCCAAGAATCCGTTTCGACTAGCCGCGCCGCGCCGCTGGTCCAGTGGCTGGCCGAGCTGAAAAGGCGCTCGCGGCGCTGGATGAAGGTCAAGGTCTGCCTCGGCGGGGCGGTCGTAGCGCTGCTGATATCGGTGGGCGTGCTGGCCCCCGTGATCACCCCCTACGACCCCAACCACCAGGATCTGCTGGCCGCGCTCCAGGCGCCGGACTACTTCGCCGGCAAGTTCTTTCTCGGCACCGACCATGTCGGGCGCGACATACTGAGCCGGATCATCTACGGCGCGCGGATCTCGCTGGTGATCGCCTCCACGGTGGTGCTGATCTCCGGCATCGTCGGCGTCGGGTTCGGGGCGATCTCGGGGTATTTCGGCGGGCGTACCGATTTCGCCATCCAGAAGACCGTGGAGGTCGTCTGGGCGTTCCCGCCGCTGCTGCTGGCGATCGCCATCCTCGCCTTCATGGGCCAGGGGCTCGGCATCCTGATCATCGCGCTGGTGGCGCAGCGCTGGATCCCCTATTGCCGCGTGGCGCGCGGGCAGACGCTGTCGCTGAGGGCGCGGGACTTCGTCACCGCGGCGCGGTCGCTCGGCGCCTCGCACGGGCGGATCGTCGGCCGCCACATCCTGCCCAACCTGCTGCAGGCGGCGATCGTCATCGGCACCTTCGCCATGGCATCGGCGATCATCTCGGAAGCCAGCCTCAGCTTTCTGGGTCTCGGCGTGCCGCCGGAAATTCCGACCTGGGGCAGCATGCTCGCGGACGGGCGCGAGCACATCTCGACGTCCTGGTGGCTGGCGCTGTTCCCCGGGCTCTGCATCTTCATGACGGTGCTCGGCATCAACCTGCTGGGCGACGGGCTGCGCGACATTCTCGATCCGCGCCTCAAGCGGGCGTCGTCAGGGGTGACTTGAAACAACGCGGTCGCGGGAGGAGCGAATGCCGATACCGGACGCAAGATTCGTCGACGTGGAGGGGGTGCGCACCCGCTATTTCGAGCGGGGCTCGGGCGAAACCGTGGTGCTGGTGCATGGCGGCGCCTTCGGCTCGACCACGGGCGCCTGCTCGGCCGACGACTGGGACCTGAACTTCGACGGCCTCGCCAAATGGTTCCGCGTCTTCGCCGTCGACAAGCTGGGCCAGGGCTACACCGGCAATCCCAGGACGGACGACGACTACACCATGCACGCGACCGTCCAGCACGCATATGCGACGCTGCGCGCGCTGGGTATCGAGGGCGCGCATCTGGTGGGCCATTCGCGGGGCGGCTATCTCGTTTGCCGGCTGACCGTCGAGCATCCCGAGCTGGTCAAGAGCTGCACCATCGTCGACAGCAACACCTGCGCGCCGGGAATCGGGCGCAACGAGTTCGTGTTCGCCAACATGCCGAAACCGGCGCTGAGCGCCGCGAGCCAGCGCTGGGTGGTGGAGAAGTACTCATACGGGCACGACCACATCTCGGATGCGTGGATCGACGCCATGGTGGAGATTTCGAAGCAGCCCAAATACGCCGAGGCGGTGCACAAGATGTCCGAAGACGGTCTCCAGTGGACCAAATTCCTGCCGGGCATCCTCACCCAGAAGGAGGAGATGTTCCGCATCCTCGCGACCCGCGGCATCCAGCGCCCGGTCCTCCAGGTCTGGGGCAGCGACGACCCCACGGTGTCGCGCGAACAGGCGATGGGGCTCTACCGCATCCTCGCCGAGAAGGAGCGCCGGGCGCGCTGGCAGATCTTCAACCGGTCGGGCCATTACAGCTTCCGCGAGCACCCCGAGCGGTTCAACGAGGTGGTCCGAAGCTTCATTCACGCGCCTTGAACGGCCGCACGGAGACGAGGGAGGCGGAAATGGATTTTTCTCAGGCGAAATTCGTCGATGTCGAGGGGATCGGCACGCGCTATTTCGACAAGGGGGCGGGCGAGACGGTCGTGCTGTTCCACGGCGGCAATTTCGGCTCGCATCACGGCGCCGACTGCGCGGCCGACTGGAACCTCAATTTCGACTCCCTGGCCGGGGAATGCCGGGTGATCGCGGTCGACAAGATCGGCCAGGGCTACACCGGCAACCCGGAGACCGACGACGACTACACCATGGCGCGGGTGGTGCGCCACGCGCTCGGCTTTCTCGACGCGCTCGATCTCCACGACTGCCACATCGTCGGCCACTCGCGCGGCGCCTATCTCACCTGCCGCATGACGCTGGAGAATCCCGCGCGCATCAAGTCCAACATCATGGTCGACACCAACACGCTCGGCCCCGGTCAGGGCCGCAACCACATCGTCTTCACCGACACGCCCAAGCCCTATCTCAGCCGCGAGAGCCAGCGCTGGGTGCTGGAGAACTATTCCTGGAACCCGAAGATCGTCACCGAGGACTGGCTCGACGAGCTGATGCGGGTGGCCGCTCTGCCGAAATACCTGGAGTCGGTCCGCAAGATGCTCGACGAAGGGCTGCTCGACCGGGTGTTCGTGCCGCAGCTCGCGCGGCAGAAGAGCGACACCTTCGACCGGCTGATGAGCGCCGGCACAAAGCGCCCCAACCTGATCGTCTGGGGGCTCAACGACCCGACGGCGACCATCGACCAGGGCTTCGGGCTCTACGAGATCATGGTGCACAGGGAGCCGCGGACCGAGATGCACGTCTTCAACCATTCGGGACATTTCAGCTACCGAGAGCACCCAGAGGCCTTCAACCGGCTGATCCTCGACTACGCGCGCAGCCTCTGATGTGGCGGTCTTCCCAAGGAGGGACAGGATGAGCGGCGCCCGCCGGCCCTACGATCCGCGCAACCCGGAGCTGCGCAGCTTCCACGATTCCATCCCGGCGTTTCTCGACGGCGGCGACACGCCGCGGGCCTATCTCGAACGCTGCCTTGAGGCGATCGAGGCCCGCGAGCCCGAGGTGAAGGCGTTCGTCGTCGCCAATGTCGAAGGCGCGCGCGAGGCGGCGGACCGATCCTCGGAACGCTACCGGCAGAACCGCCCGCTGTCCGCGGTCGACGGCATGCCGGTCTGCATCAAGGATCTGTACGAAACCGTCGACATGCCGACCCAGATGAACAGCCCGGTCTACGCGGGATGGCAGTCGATTCGGGACGCCGCCCATGTCGACGCGCTACGCCAGGGCGGAGCGGGAATCGTCGGCAAGACCGTGACCACCGAGTTCGGCCAGGCCACGCCGGGGCCGACCCGCAACCCCTTCGATCCGACCCGCACCCCGGGCGGCTCGTCGAGCGGCACCGCGGCGGCGATCGGCGCGGGCATGGTGCCGGCGGGCAGCGGAAGCCAGGTCAGGGGCTCGATCCAGAGGCCCGCCGGCTATTGCGGCAACTACGCGCTCAAGCCCACCTTCGGCGCGCTCAACCGCGGCGGCGGGCACTCGATGTCGCCGAGCCAAAGCGTGCTCGGCGTGCATGCCGGCTCTCTCGAAGATTGCTGGCGTACGGCGTTCCATATCTCGAAAACCGTCGGCGGCGACCCCGGCCAGCCGGGCCTGTTCGGCCGGCCCGAGCTGGAGCGGACGGTCAAGCCGCGCCGACTCGCTCGCCTCGAGACCCGCGCCTGGCCGGATACCGAGGACGAGACCAGGGAGGTTTTCGAGAGGTTCCTGTCGGATGTCGCCAGCCGGGGCGTCGAAATCGTCGCGCGTCAAGAAGACGAACGCCTCGACGCCCTGGAGAATGCCCTTCTCACGATCCCGGATTTCATGTTCGACATCTTCGCCTACGAGATGCGCTGGCCGACCCGGGGATACCGCGACATGGAGGGCGATCTTCTGAGCGAAGCGGTTCTCGAGCGCCTGACCTGGGGCGAGGCGCTTTCGCCGGAGGACTACCGTGATCGCCTCGCCATGCGCGAGGAGCTGCGGCGGACGTTCGCCGCGCTCGACGGCGCGTTCGACGGCTATTTGACGCTGTCGGCCAAGGGACCTCCGCCGGTCGGCATGGCGGTGGGCGATCCGGTCTATGGCGACGTGTCATCCTGCCTCGGGGCACCGGCCTGGAACCTGCCCTTGCTGGCCGACCGCGGCCTGCCGATGGGGATACAGCTGCTCGGCCACCCCCGCGAGGATTACGACCTCGCGCTTCGGGGACGCTGGTTCGTCGAATCGTTCCTCGCCACGTAGCGGACCGCTCCTGCCCATGCGTGTCCATGTCGACTCTTACGCGACCGACGGCCCCGGCGACGTGGCGGGCCTCGAACGCATTCTCTCCGAGCTGCCGACCGGCGACATCGCGCGCCTGGCGCTGGTCGCCAAGACGGAAGGCACCGCGACGATCAACGATTTCTCGCGCGAGCTCGCGCTGTCGGCCGCCGAGCGGACGATAGAACGCATCGGCGGCGCGGAGCTGCTCGGCGCTTCCACCCTCATCTTCTCGACCGGCTCCGAGGGCGTGCTGAGCCCGGTGGTCTACGTGCTGGCGGCCATCGACGACGACAGCGGCGGCGACGAGGAGCGCCTGGTCATCGGCGGCGGACGGACCCGAGCGATGACGGCAGGCGAGCTGGTCACGCGGACCCATGCCCGGCTGATCGCCGGCGCGGCGGAGGCGGCGATGGCGGAAGCCGGGCTCGCCCCGGATCGGGTCGCCCTGGTCCTGGTCAAGAGCCCGATACTCAGCCACCGGGACGCCGCGGCGACCGGCGATCCGGCGATCGTCGCCCGGGCCGGGTCGAGCGGGCAGTCCCGGGGCGCGGCCGCGCTCGGCGTCGCGCTGGCGCTGGGCGAATTGTCCGAAGAAGAGATCGGGGACACGCGGATCGGCGTCGACCTGGACCGCCATTCGCGGCGGACGATGAGCTTTTCGGGCACGGAGGTGGAGGTCGGCGAGGTCCTGGTCCTCGGCAACCGGCCGGGCGCCGGCGGCTCGACCAGGGTGTTCTCCGGGCCGATGGCCGACATTCTCGACGCGCGTTCTCTGAAGCACCTGTTCCGAACGGCCGGCTGCGGCCTCGACCGGGCCGGCGAGGTCGTCTCGCCCGAGAAGCTCCGTGCGGTGTTCGTGAAGGCGGGCGTTGCGCCGGACGGGCGGGTGCGCGGCGAGCGCACGACGGTGTTCCACAGCGACCTCGACCCCGACAAGCACATGCGGGCGACCGCGAGCGGGGTGATCGGCGGGATGATCGGCACCGGGCGGGTCTTCGTCAGCGGGGGAACCGAGCACCAGGCGCCGCCGGGCGGAGGTTTGTGCGCCTGTATCGCGGATGCGGGCGGCGCGGATGGCCGATAGCCTTCCCGCCGCCGGCCCCTACGCGGGACTCGGCAAGATTGGGCTGATCTGCCCCTCGACCAATACCAGCATCGAGCCGGAGTTTCACCGGATGGCGCCGGCGGGGCTTGCCGTCCACGTCGCGCGCGCCTTCCAGGACGGGCCGCAGGCGCCGGCACTCTACCGGCAGATCGCCGAAAACGTCGAAGGCGCCGCCCGCGATCTGGGCTCGGCGCGTGTCGACGTAGTCGCCTTCGGCTGCACGTCGTGCACCTATTTCTTTCCCGGCGAGGTTCTGACCGAGGCGATGACGCGGATGACGGGTGCGCCGGCGGTGCTGACCTCCGATGCGGTCGTCGCGGGGCTGCAGGCGCTCGGCGCGCGGCGCATCGCACTGGCCACGCCCAGGACCGATTTCGTCAACCGGCGCGAGACCGAATGGCTTGCCGAGCAGCGGTTCGAGGTCGTTTCCGTCGAGGGCCTCCAGCTCGGCAAGACCGCGTCCGAACGTGCCGGCATCGGCCGGGTTCCCCTGGAGACCACCTGTGAACTGGCGCGGCGGGTCGACCGGCCGGACGCCGATGCGGTCTTCATAAGCTGCACCAACCTGCCGTCGCTCGACCTGATCGAACGCCTCGAAGGCGAGCTCGGCAAGCCCGTGGTGACCAGCAACCAGGCAACGTTCTGGCGCTGCCTGCGGGCGATGGGATCGACGATCCCGGTGGAAGGCTACGGGCGCCTGCTGACCCGGCACTGAGAGCTCAGCCGAACAGGTCGAGGCTCCCGCCCAGCCCTCGTCTCTCCGCCTCGGTCAGCGCGTGGCGGGCGAGCGCGAGGTCGCAGATCGCCATGCCCTGCACGATCGCGAATATGCGCTGGCCGTCGTTCTGGCGGAACGGCCTGGTCCCGGCGACGACCTCGCCGATATGGCCGTCCACCCGGGCCTCCAGCGCGGCCCGGCCGATGCGGCCGCCGCGCAGCCACGCCTCGATATCGCCCAGCACCGTGGCATACTCGAAATCGTCGACGACGAACACGTCGGCCTCGTCGAGCACGCCGAACGCGACCTCCTCGGTCTCGCCCATCGAGCACAGGAAGGCGCCCGGCGACAGCATGCCGGGCCGGACCACCGGAGATTGGGCCAGGGTCAGGGTGATCGCGATATCGGCGCCGTCGAGCGCGTCGAGCGGCTCGCGCATGGCGACGAACCGGGCGGGCTCGGAGGCAAACCTGCGGCAGAAGGCCCCGGCGCTCTCCAACCGGCGCGCGACGACGCGGACTTCGTCGAGCCGGAAGGTCCGGGTCATCGCCGGAAACAGCTCGGCGGCAATGGAACCCGCACCGATCAGCGCGAGCACCCGGGACTCCGGCCGCGCCAGGTGCTTGGCCGCGACCACAGCGGTCAGCGCGGTGCGGAACCGGTGCAGCCAGGTCTCGTTCAACAGCCCGATCGGCGCGCCGGTCGCGTCGTCGAACACGACCAGCATGTGGTGGGAGCGGAAACCGTGCTCCCTCGCCACGTCGCTGATCAGCCGGATCCCGGTGACGTTCTCGGAAATCAGGGTCGCGCCCTTGGACTTGTAGCGCGCGGCCTTGCCGATCCCGGAGCCGCCGAACAGGGCGGCCGGCTCCGAAAGACGGAATATGTCCCGGGTGCCGAGGTCGCGGAACGTGCGTTCGACGATCTCGATCCCCGTGGGCACGTCGAGCACCGCCTTGAGATCGGCTTCCTTGAGCACCCTCAGCGCCGACACCGTTCTCGTCCTTGTTGTGCGTCCCTGGCTGGACGGAGGTAATCCGGATCGCGAGTATAGCGGGGTAGCGGGCGGGGGAGAGGCGCTCTGGGCGACCGGCAAGGCATGGCCGCAGCGTTCCGCGGCGAATGGAAGAAGCTCGGATTCCTGATCGGGCTGGCCACGACCTGCTACTACCTCTATGTCGCGACCTGGGGCACCTTCAGCCCCGCGCTCGACCGCAGCCTCTTCATCTATGCCGGCGTGGCGCTCGCGATCTGCGTGCATCCGCTGGCCCGAACCATCCCGTCCCGGGCGTTCGATGTCGTCTTCCTGCTCGCGGTGACCTACGCCACCTTCCGGTTCAACGACCGCTACCTCTACTTCGCCGAGAACGAGGGTTTCGATATTGGCGATTTCGACATGGCCGTCGGCTGGATCATGATTTTGGGCGTCATCGAGGGCGGGCGGCGGGCGCTCGGCCTGGCGATGGCGATCATCTCGGGCGCGTTCCTGCTGTTCCTCTATTTCGGCGCGTGGGTCCCCTGGCCGTTCGTCCATAGCGGGTTCGACCTGCGCCAGATCGCGACGGCGCTCTATGCCCAGACCGACGGCCTCTACGGCTCGATCACCTACGTGCTCGCCTCCAACCTGTTCCTGTTCCTGGTGTTCGGCACCTTCCTGATCCGCTCCGGCGCGTCGGACTACTTCACCGATCTCTGCCTCTCCTTCCTCGGCACCCGCCCGGGCGGCGGGGCGAAGGCCGCGGTCGGCTCGTCCTTCATCACCGCCAGCATCTCGGGCTCGGCCTCGGCCAATGTCGCGATCACCGGCAGCATCACGATCCCGATCATGATGAAGACCGGCTACCGGCCGGCGGTGGCCGCCGGGATAGAGGCCGCAGCCTCGACCGGCGGGACCATCATGCCGCCGGTGATGGGGGCGTCGGCCTTCATCATGGTGGCGCTGACCGGCTTCTCCTACGGGGAGATCGTGCTAGCGGCGACGATCCCGGCGCTGCTCTATTTCCTCAACGTCTACCTACAAGTCCATTTCTACGCCCGGCGCAACGGCCTGAAGGGCCTGCCGGCCGAAGACTGCCCGTCCTTCCGCGCCACCCTGAAGCAGGGCTGGGCCTATCTCGTGCCGATCGCGGTGGTGGTCGCGATGGTCTATCTCGACTACTCGCTCAGGCGCATCGGCATGCTGGCCATCGTGAGCGTGATCGCGGCGAGCTGGCTGACCCCGCGGCCGATGGGACCGCGCGCGATCGTCGTCGCGCTGGCCGAGGGCGCGAAGGCCTCGCTGCCGATCATCGCCATCGCCGGCCCGGTCTCGATCATCGCCGGCGCGGTGCTGCTGCCCGGTACCGGGATCCGCATTACGGGCATGATCATCGACCTCGCGGAGAGCAATCTCGCCTTCACGGTCATGTTCATCTTCGTGATCGGCTACATCCTCGGCATGGGGCTTTCGGTGATCCCGGCCTATGTGATCCTGGCGACGCTGGCGGCGCCGGCGCTGATCCAGCTCGGCATTCCGGTGATGGCCGCCCATCTGCTGGTGCTGTGGTGGGGTCAGGCCTCGAACGTCACGCCGCCGGTGGCGCTTGCCGCCTACATGGCGGCCGGGATCTCCAAGCAGCGACTATGGCCCGTCTGCAACGTCGCCATGATCAAGGCGATGGCGATCTTCTACCTGCCGGTGCTGTTCGTCTATCAGCCGGGGCTGCTGCTGCAGGGAAGCGTGTGGAGCATCGCGATCACCATCGCCTCGCTGGCGCTGGGCGGGCTGGCGATCTCGGCCGGGATCGAGGGCTTCTACTATGCCCGGCTGTCGCTTGCCGCGCGGGTGCTCTCGATCATCATCGGGATCGTCCTGGTGCTGACCTCCGGGGTCTACGCGGTGATCGCGGCGGCCGGTTTCGCCGTCTTCACGGTCTGGCAGTTCCGCAAGCGCGAGGCGGGCGACGCTGTTCCCGACCGCTGAGCCGATGCTAGTGTGGTAGCCGGAAATTCAAGGAAGGGAGACCAAGGAATGAAGAAATTGGTTGCGGCAACGCTCGCCTCGGCGGCGGTGCTGGCACTGGCCCAAGGAGCGACCGCGCAAAGCCTCGTCCTCGGCACCAGCTCGCCCGGTGGCAGCTACTTCCTGATGGGCGGCGGGCTGTCGACGGCGATCACCCGCGATCTCGACGGCATCACCCTGTCGACCCGGACCACCGCGGGTTCGACCACCAACATGCGGATGCTCAGCCGCGAAGGCGGCGGGCTCAATCTCGGCCTCGCCAATCTCGGCGCGGTCTACAACGCCGTCACCTCGACCGGAAAATTCAAGGGCAAGCCGCCAGCCAAGAACGTCCGCGCGCTGATGGCGCTCACCATCTCCCCGATCCACTGGGTGAGCCTCGCCAAGGACGACATCAAGTCCTTCGCCGATCTGGCGGGCAAACGGGTCTCGCTCGCCAAGGCGGGCAGCGGCACCGCGGCCAACGCCGATCTGATCCTGAGGACGGTCGGCGTGCGCGACCGGATCAAGGCCCAGTTCCTCGGCTTCAGCGAGGCCGGCAACGCGCTGCGAGACGGCAACATCGATGCCTTCGCCGTGGCGTCCGCCGTTCCCGTCCCGGTGGTCTCGGCGATGGCGGCGACCCGCAAGATCCGCCTGATTCCCCTCGCCCCGAACGAGCTCAAGGCGGTGCTCGGCAAGAACCCGGCCTTCGCGCCCTATGTCATCAAGGCCGCGGATTACGGCGACGGCGTGGTCGCCGACGCCCAGTCCTACGGCGTGCCGTCGACGATCATGGCCCAGGACAGCGTGCCCGACGAGACGATCTATCGCATCGTCAAGTACATCTTCACCGACAAGACCAACAAGTACATGAAGACGGTCTACAAGTCGTGGAACCCCACAGCGGGGATCGCGGTGTTCAAGAACGCCGGTATCGAGCACCATCCCGGCGCGTTGAAGGCCTACAAGGAACTCGGCATGACGAAATAGCGCCGGCACGGGCGGAGCCTCCGGCGTGGGCCGCCTTCCCGGATTGGCCTGACCGGGTGCGGCTGTGCGATCGGGGGTGGACACTTTGGAAGTGTCCACCAAGGACCAAGTGGCCCCGATCGCGGATGCCGGATGCAGCGGAGAAGGCGGGGACCACGCCGTCGATGACGGCCGGCCCACCTCGTCGTTGGAGCGAGGCGGACAAGCGCCGGATCGTTGCGGAGAGCTGTCAGCCAGGGACTTCGGTCGCGCTGGCGGCGCGGCGCAACGCGGTCGACGCGAACCTGGTGTTCAACTGGCGGCGGCAGTATCGCGAGCGCGGCGAACGCCGAGGCGAAGGTCTTGGACGCCGCGGCGGAGATCGCCTTCCTCAAGCTCGTGATCGAGAAGCTCCAGCGCGAGCTCTACGGCCGACGCTCGGAGCGCAAGCGGCGGCTTTTCGACCGGCTCGAGCTTCAGCTCGACGAGGTCGAGGCGAGCGCGACGGAGGAAGTGCTGGAGGCGGAGACCAGGCGGGTCGAGGGGTTCACCCGCCACAACCCGGCCCGCAAGCCTTTGCCCGCGCATCTGCCGCGCGAGCGGGTGGCGATGCCCCCGCCGACTTCCTGCGCGTGCTGCGGCTCCGACAAGCTGTCGCACCGGACGCGGCGCGCGCCGGGGTCGACCGAGTCACGATGGAACGACGGCGCGAACGATCAGGGTAACACTCGGGTTTGTGCATACCGGCCGGGTACGCAGTATTATGCTTGGAACCGCCAAGCGAATTTTACCCGGCAAACAATCGCGTGAAGCGGGAGAGGAGACAGCCATGAGAACCCCGATCGCGTTCGTTGCGGCAGCCTGTCTTGCCGCCTCCGCACAGGCGCAGACTCCGACGCTGACAATGGAGTCCGGTTCGGTCGGGGGCGCGACCGACATGGCGGCCAAGCATCTCGCCGAAGTCGCGGCGAAGGGAAAGATCGCGACGATCCAGGCTCAGGCCGGGAAGGTGCTGGCCAAGTCGATCCTGCAGGTCGCGCAGGGCAAGACCGACCTCGCGGCCAATCCGTTTGTCCTCCAGTTCCTGATGTCCAGGGGACTCGGCCCGTATTCCGGTCTGGGCAAGGAAAAGGGCAAGGAGCTCGCCGGCAATCTCCGCCTCCTCTACCCGTACCATCTTGCCCACTACTATCTGATCTCGTTCGCCGCCTCCGGCATCGACAGCTGGGACAAGCTCAAGGGAAAGACCGTGTTCAACGGCCCGCCGCGCGGCGGCGCGCTCACCACGGCGCGGGCGCTGATCCGGCTGACCACCGGCATGAACGAGGGCAAGGGCTATACCGGCAAGCAGATCGCCTGGGGGCAGGCCGATTCGATCTTCCTCGACGGCGCGGTGAATGCCGCCGTCCGGCCCGGCACCAACCCTGCGGCCTATCTGCCGGTCTATATCGCGGCCGGCAAGATCAACCTGGTTTCGATCCCGAGAGCCAAGATGGAGGCGAAGGGATTCCGGAAGTTCGTCCGCTCTCCCGGCAATGTCGCCTTCGTCTTCCCGAAACGCGATCTGGCCCATTACGGCGCCGGCGTGAACGTCATCTCGGAAGACGACATGTTCCGTTCGGTCTCCAACACCGGCGGCGATTCGGTCCACAAGAACATGCCCAAGGCCCTGGCCAAGGCGCTCACTGCAGCCTTCATCGACGCCCTGCCCGACCTGTACCGCAAGGCGCCGTTCGCCAAGGGCCAGCTCTTCGGCGTCATCGACGACAAGCGAATGGGCATCTGCAACGCCGGCGTGAAGTTCCACGCCGGCGCGGTCGAGGCCTGGGAAGAGGCCGGCCACAAGGTCGCGGCCTGCGCCAAGCCCTGAGCTTCGCCCCGGACAGCGCCGGGGCCGCACCCGCGACCCGGCGTTTTCGGCGGCGAACGCTCGTCAGGCGTCGGGCGCGGCCTCGATCCGCCGGCGCAGCTCGGGCTTGGAAATCTTGGCGACGCCGCCGGCGCGCGGCATGTCGTCGAGGAAACGGATGTCCCGAGGCCGTTTGAAATCCGCCAGCGCCGCCCGGCAGCGTTGGTCGATGGCCGAGCTCAGCACCGATGTCCGCCCTGCATCCGCCGGCACGACGAAGGCGACCGGCACCTCGCCCCGCATCGGATCGGGCCTTCCGACGACCGCGACCTCGCGCACGCCGTCCACCTGAAGGATCGCCCGCTCGATTTCCGCCGGGCTGACGTTCTCGCCGCCGACCTTGAGCATGTCCTTGGCGCGGTCGGCGAAGCTGAGCAGCCCGTCCTCGTGCACCGTCACCAGATCGCCGGTGATGAAATAGCCGCGGTCGTCGAACGATCGCGCCGTCGCTTCCGGATCGTCAAGATATTCGCGGAACAGGGACAGGCCCGGGGTCCCGCGGATACGCAACTCGCCGGTCTCCCCCGGCTCCGCCGGACGCCCGTCATCGCGCAGCACCGCGAGCCGGTATTCCGGGGCCGGACGGCCGATAGCACCGTCGCGCCCGGGCAGGCTGGGATCGCCGACGATGCCATGCGTGATGATCTCGGTCATGCCCCACCAGCCGAGCAGCGAGACGCCGAAACGGTCCTCGACCGACGAATCGAGGATTGCATGACCCCAGTTTCGGAACCAGTGCCGTTCGGGCACGGGCTCGCGCCTCAACGCCTTCGTGCAGAACGGCACCAGCGCGGCCCACGTGCAGCGGTGCCGGACCGCCGCGGGCCAGAACCCGCTGGCCGAGAAGCGCGGCTGCAGCACGACCTCCGCCCCCGCCCACAGGCTCGCCATCACCGCGTAGATGCCGGATATGACGTGAAACAGCGGCAGGGTGACGAGATGACGGTCGGCCTCGGTCAGGCGTTCGTGGCCGGCGGAGACCTGGCCGCCCCACAGCACGTTGTCGTGGGTCCAGACGACACCTTTGGGCCGTGCCGTGCTGCCCGAGGTGTAGTGGATCGCCACCGGCCGACCGCCGTCTCCGGCCGGGGCGGGCGCCTTGGATGCATCGCCGAACAGCGCCTCGAACCGGTCGTCGCCGGACGGCCGATCCGCATCGCGCGGCGCCGCGCCCGCGTCGCGAGCGGTCACGGCGATCCAGTCCAGCCCGGGGCAGGACTCGCGCACCCGCGCCGAGAGGGCGGGTTGGGTGATCGCGGCCCTGACCGCGGCATGGTCGGCGAACCAGGCCAGCTCCTCGCCGCCTGCCCTGGCATTGGTGGCCACGGCCACCGCGCCGATCCGCGCCAGCCCGTGCCACGCGAAGAGATATTCCGGCGCGTTCTCCAGATGGATCATCACCCGGTCGCCCGGCCGGATGCCGCGGCGGACCAGCCCGTGCGCGAGCCGGGCAACGTCGTCGGCGAAGCCGGCATAGGTCCATGATTTCGCCGCGCCCTCGAAGGGCGCCCAGGTCAGGAGCCTCCGCTTGCCGTGGGTCTTCGCGCGTTGCAGCAGCAGGCGGGCGAGATCGAGGCCGCCATAGGGGCTGACATGGGGTTCGCCGTCCATCTCCGGTCTCCGATCTTCGCGCCGCAAGTCGGGCTGCATCAGGTTTCCTCAGCCTTCGGGCGGGTGTGAAAGAAGGACTTGCCGCGCTTGGCAATGACGGTCTCGCCCGCCTGGTTGACCAGGGTCGCCTCTACGCGCACCAGCCCACGATCGGGCCGGGTGCGCGAACGGCGGCGTTCGATAACCTCGACGCGCAGCGAGAGACGGTCGCCCGGGCGGACGGGGCGGAGGAATTCCAGGTCGTCGACCCCGGGCGAGGCGATGACGGCGGCGCGCTTCATGTAGCACTCGTACTGCATGCGCTGCATCAGCGCCGCGACCTGCCAGCCGCTCGCGATCACGCCGCCGAACTGGCTGCGGGAAGCGGCGGCGGGATCGGTGTGAATGGCGACGGGATCGAACTCCTTCCCGAACGCGACGATGCGTTCCTCGCTCAGGCTCATCTCGCCCCATTCGAATACCCGGCCCGGGGCAAAATCCTCGAAATAGAGCGTTTCGGTCGGGTTCGGCGCGGTCATCGATCCTGCATCGTCAATCTGTCCGGTCGGGGCCGTCCCGGCGGCGCCTGCGAAACCAGCCGAGATGGTGGAGCGCCGCAACGAGCGCGGCGGCGCAGAGCGCGGCGATGGCGATCTCCTGCGTCTTGACCAGAAGCAGAACCGCCAGGACCAGCCGGACCGCCGTTTCGGCGAAGGAAAGCCGGAACCTCTCATACCGGCTGAGCGCGCTCGCCACCAGATAGAGGGCAACGGCCAGCCTGAGCACGAGCCAGGCGAGGCCGGCGGCGTCGACGCTGCCGTCATAGCCGGGCAGGTAGGTCTTCGCCGCGCTCACCCCGCCCTCCAGCGACTGGGCGATCTGGGCCTGCTCGATCAGCAGGAACTCGGGATAGAAGGCGAAGACGAAGGGGATCGTGAACATCACGATGCCCACGCGCACGGCGACGAAACCGGTTGCCAGGGGTTCGGCCCGGGAGATGGTCGACGCCGCGAAGGCGGCGATGGCGACCGGCGGCGTGATCGCCGAGGCCACCGCGAAATAGAAGATGAACATATGCGCGGTAAACAGCGACGTGCCGAGCGCCACCAGCAGCGGCCCGATGATCAGGATGACGTTCACATAGGCCGGCAGCGTCGGCATCCCCATGCCGAGGAGAATCGTCGCCAGCATGGCGACGACCAGCGCGATCATCAGATAGACCGCGCCACCGATAACGACTTCCTGGCCGAACAGGCTGAAGGTGGAGATGGTCTTGAGCCAGTTGAGGATGTCGATGGTCAGGATGCCGGTGACGTTGGTGAAGCTGATGCAAACGTCGATGACGGCGACGGCGACCAGCAGCAGAAACAGCTTTGCGATCACCAGCCCCGCCTCGGAGAGCGCCCGGATCACCCTGGCCGGCGCGCGGCGGATCTCGGGATCGAGAAACAGCAGGACGACCAGCAGCGCGACGGTCCAGAAGCCCGCCGAATCCGGATCGCCGGCCGCGTTCCTGGCCACCTCGAGGAGCCAAGGCATGTCCTCTCCGAAGGCCGGGTCGTAGCCCGTCAGAAAGCCCAGGAGTCCGGTGCCGATCCCGTCCTTGGTGCTCAGCAGGAGGACGAGGATGAGGACGATCGGACCGGCGATCATCGTCAGGTTGGTCCAGTCGGTTCTGGTCATCGCGTGGTCGCTGGAATCCGCCGCCATGGCGGGCATGCCGGTGCGCCGCGCCTCGAATACGACGGTCAGGAACAGGCTGAAGAAATAGGCGAGGGCCGGCAGGAACGCCGCGACGATGACCTGCGAGTAGGGCACCGTCGACAGGGCGGCCAGCACGAAGGCCGCGATGCCCATGACCGGGGGCATGATCTGGCCGCCGCTCGACGCGGCCGCCTCGACACCGCCGGCGAAGGTGGGCGAAAAGCCGCAGCGCATCATCATCGGGATGGTCAGAGTCCCGGTTCCGAGCACGTTGACGACGGGCGCGCCGGACACCGTGCCGAAGGTCGCCGAGCCGACGATGGCGGCATGGGCCGGCCCGCCGCGCAAGCCGCGCGTGACCCGGAAGGCAAGCTTGATGAGCGACTGTCCTCCGGCCGAGGCGCCGAACAGGGCGCCGAGCACGACATAGGGGAACACGATATTGACGATCACGCTGAGGAACCGGCCCAGGATGCTGTTCGATTCCTGGATGATGGCGTTGCGCGCGCCGATGACGCCGGCTGAATAGTTGCGGATGCCGTCGGACTCGGTCCCGATGGAAGTCGTCAAATACCGGTTGTCGCTCCACTCGAAATACCAGGCAGCGGACGACGCGACTGTATACAGCGCAATGAAGATCGCGACCGCGACGATCGGGAAGCCCCACGCCTTGACGATGTAGACGAAGAAGACCGCGAGCGCCGCGAGCAGGAAAGGCAGGATCCAGTTGCCGAGATTCGATTGACAGTCGGGGTACTCCTCGACCGGGTCGATGCCGAAGATCTCTCTGTACTCCGCGGCGCGAGCGGCCGTCTCGGCCATCAGTCGGCTGCGCTCGCCGGTGATCTGGTCGATCAGGCAGACCTGTTCGTGCTCGATCAAATAGACAATCGCCATGCCGAGGATGGCGGCCAGCATCAGCAGATCGACCGCAACGCCGCAGACCCGCCGCAAGGGCGATCGGCCGGCCCAGTTCCTGCCGAAGGAGGTGAGCAGGAGCGCGGTCGCCATCATCAGGACGAACATGAGCGGGAAGAAATATTCGGAGCTGTACTTGCTGAGGCGCGGGATGCCCTCCAGCCCGGGGATCGCCTGGACCAGCTCGAGCAGGCCGGGAATGCTGGGCAGATTGTTCGCCATGCCGAGCACGACGAGGACGAAGGCGAGGCCCAGCGAGAGCCGGACCGTCCAGTGGTCGCTTTCGGGGACCTGCGGTTCCGACACCGACGGCGTTTGCTGCATTCGATCCCGGGGGCTCTATTCGGCCGCCTCCGGCCGGCGAACTGCGACAGAGGGGTTCGCGGAGTCGACCGGCAGCATACGGTTCCCACTGGCGAAGGGAAACACGCGGTCTGCGGGGTCCGCGGCCTGCCTCATCCAGCGGCCCGCAGCCTGCACGTCCCGATCCCGAAGGTAGGTGACGAGACGACCCCGGCTCGGGCGACCCCCCTGCATTCCTCGGCTCATCGGCAGAGACGAACGGATATCTTCGTCGTATTCTTGGGAGCGAAGAGAGTTGCCCGGCGGTGGGGACATCGTCAGCGCGTCGGTCCGATTGTCGCCGCGCTCGGGCCATGCCGTCGTCGATCGTACAGGCGATCGCCCGGAATCGAGCTTCGAGGCCAAATCATGACGCTGATCGCCAATTCGCGCATGTACAACGCGACCCCGCGCGTCAAGGCGGGCTGGGACCGGATATTCGCTTTCGTCGGCGAACGGTCGGAGACCGCGCTCGAAATCGTCGATCATGCGGCCCCGGCACCCCTCGAAACGCTGTGGCGACGCCCCGACATCGGTTGCGTCTTCATGTGCGGCTGGCCGTTCGCGATGGCCGACACCAAGCCCAGGATCGTGTGCGCCCCGGTCCCGCGACCGCCCCGCTACGGCGGAATGCCGGTCTATGTCACCGATTTCGTGGTCCGCGCGGACAGCACGGCCACGACGCTGGAAGATACCTTCGGCGGCCGGCTGGCGTGGACGGTCGACCATTCCCATTCGGGCTACAACGCGGCCCGCCACCATCTCCTGCGCTGGCGGACCGACGCCCGGCCCCGGCTATTCGCAGAATCGGTGGGGCCCCTGTTCGCGCCGCGGGCGGTCATCGCCGCCATTCTGGACGGCCGCGCGGATGTCGGTCCCGTCGATGGCTGGTATCTCGACCTGCTGCGCCACAACGACCCGTCGGCGGTCGCGGATCTGCGAGTCGTGGCGACCACCGCGGCGGCGCCGGCTCCGCCGCTGGTCGCGCACGCGGGCATGGCCGAGGCCGAGCTGGAACGGCTGCGCTCCGCCTTCCTCGACATTCCGCGGCAGCGATCCCTGGAGCCCGTCCTGGAGACCATTCTGATCCGCGAGTTCGTCGTGCCGGAGGCGCGCGCCTACGACTCGACCCTCGCCTGGGCGCGCGAGGCCGCCCAGGCGGGGGTCGGCGCGATGACCGACCTCTAAGCCGCGACGGCTCAGGTGCCCAGCATCGGCATGCGGATGCCTGCGCTGCGGGCCAGCTCGATCGCCGTCTCGTAGCCCGCATCGGCGTGGCGGACCACCCCCGACCCGGGGTCGACGGTCAGGCAGCGCTCGATCTTCCGTTCGGCGAGGTCGGTGCCGTCGGCCACCATGACCAGACCCGCGTGGGTGGCGTAACCGACCCCGACGCCACCGCCGTTATGGACCGCGACATAGGTCGCGCCGCAGGCGACGTTGAGCATCGCGTTCAGGATCGGCCAGTCGGCGACGGCGTCGCTGCCGTCCTTCATACGCTCGGTCTCCCGGTTGGGCGAGGCGACCGATCCGGTATCGAGATGGTCGCGGCTCATCGCCACCGGCCCCGCGAGCTCGCCCGAACGCACCATGTCGTTGAGCAGCTTGCCGAACCGGGCGCGCTGGCCGAAGCCGAGATAGCCCAGCCGCGCCGGCAGCCCCTCGATCGGCTGGTGCTCCGATGCGAGCCGCACCCAGTTGGCGAACACCTCGTCGTCGGCGAACTCGCTGAGCGCGACCTGCTCCGTCTTGCGCAAATCGCTCTCCTCTCCCGACAGGCAGATCCAGCGGAACGGTCCCCGCCCGACGCAGAACAGCGGGCGGATGAACGCCTCGACGAACCCGGGAAAGGCGAAGGCGTCCTTGTAGCCGGCGTTGTAGGCCTCCTGGCGGATGTTGTTGCCGTAGTCGAACACCAGCGCGCCGCGGCGCTGGTACTCCACCATGGCGCGGACCTGCCTGACCGCGCTCGCCCGGGCGAGGCCGATATATTCGTCCGGCGCGGACTTGCGCAGGTCGAGCGCCTCCGCGAGCGACATGCCGCCCGGCACGTAGCCTTCCAGCATGTCGTGCGCCGAGGTCTGGTCGGTGACGATGTCGAAATGGGTCCCCTTCTCGAGGAAGTCGCCGAGCACGTCGGACATGTTGCCGAGCACCGCGATCGCCCGCGCCTCGCCCCTCTCCGCGCAGTGCCGGGCCAGCCGGTACGCCTCGTCGGGGTCGGTGAGCATCTCGTCGACGAAGCCGAGCTCGACCCGGCGCTGGATGCGCTCTGGGTCGATCTCGACCGCGATGCTCACCCCGCCGTTCAGCCGGATGCAATGCGGCATGATCCCGCTGAACATGCCGAGACCGCCGGTGACGGTGATCCGGCCCTTGAGCGTGCCGCCGAACTTCATCTTGGCCGCCGTCGCGAAGGTCTCGTAGGTGCCCTGGACGATCCCCTGCGAGCCGATGTTGCACCACGACCCGGCGGTCATCTGGCCGTACATCGTCAAGCCCTTGGCCTCGAGCTCGTTGAAGTGCTCGAGCGTGCTCCAGTACGGCACCAGCATGGCGTTCGAGATCAGCACCCGGGGTGCCCACTCATGGGTCCTCCAGACGGCGACGGGCTTTCCCGACTGCACGACCAGCGTCTCGTCGCTATCCAGCTCCTCCAGGGTCTCGACGATCCGGTAATAGGACTCCCAGTCCCGCGCCGCCTTGCCGCGGCCGCCATAGACGATCAGCCGCCGCCAGTCTTCCGCCACCTCCAGATTGTTCATCAGCAGGCGGTAGGCCGCCTCCTGCGGCCATCCCTTGGTGTGGAGCTCGGTTCCGCGGGGCGCGCGCACGGGGGCGTTGGGCGCAGGTCGCATGGGATCGCATCTCCTCAACTGACGACACCCGCCATTCGGCGCCGCACACGGACGTCCGCGCGGGATCCTGTTGCCTAAGTTTGCCTACAATTGGAACGACAGTGTCAAACCGTTGCGGCGGCAGGCGCCGGGGGGACGGCCTCGTCACCGCGCGATCCTGTTTCCGAATACGCGCCATGCCCGCCAGGCGAGCAGCGCCAGCAGGGCCGCGAGCAGCGCTGCGCTGATCGGCCGGGTGACGAAGACGGAGAAATCCATGTCGTTGGCGACTAGCGCGTTGCGCAGATTGACCTCGATGATCGGGCCGAGCACCAGACCGATGACGATCGGCGCAGCGGGGAAGCCGAACCGGCCGAGGCAGAAGCCGATCAGCCCGAGGACGGCGGCGAGCCCGACCTCGAACGGCGCATGGCTGATCGCGAAGGTCCCGGTCGCCGACAGCACTCCGACGACCGGCAGCAGGATGCGCGGCGGACAGAGCAGCACCAGCCACAGCGCCCGCCGGGCAACCAGCCCCAGGACCAGGATCATGACCGCCGAGACCAGCAGGATCATCAGGATCTGGGCGAACAGGTGAGAATGTTCCACGATGAAGAAGGGGCCGGGCTCGATGCCCTGGATCAACAGCGCGCCGATCAGCACCGCGGTCACCGTGTCGCCCGGTATGCCGAGGGTCAGCAGCGGCACCAGAGCGCCGCCGGTGACGGCGTTGTTGGCGGATTCCGATGCAATGACGCCGCGAACGTCGCGGTCGCCCTTCTCGCCGATGCCGCCATAGGCGATCCACGAGGCGATCGTCGGTCCCGTGCCCGGCAGCACGCCGATTGCCGTGCCCAGCCCGGCGCTGCGCAGCAGCAGCCCCAGATTGCGCCCAAGCAGGCCCGGCAGATGCGTCAATGGGAACTTCGCCTGGCGCGGGACGGCGGCCGCATCGCCGCCGCTACGTTCGGCGGTCTGGGAGAGCATCTCGCCCACGGCGAAAAAGCCGATCAACGCCGGGATCAGCGCGACGCCGGCCTGAAGCTCCGGCATGCCGAGCATGAACCGAGGAATGCCGCCGACCTCGTCGATGCCGACGGTGCCGAGCGTCATGCCGAAAGCCGCCGCGACGATGCCCTTGGTCAACGCGCCGCCCGAGACCGCAGCGACGCACATCAGGCCGAACAGGCCGAGCACGCAGTACTCGACAGCGGTGAATTCGAGCGCGAAGCCGGCGAGCCAGGGTGCCGCGACCATCAATACGAGGAGCGATAAGACGCCGCCGATGACCGAGCATACGATGGCGAGCGAGAGTGCGACATCGGCCCGGCCTGCCTGCGCCAGCCGGTAGCCGGAGAGCGCGGTCGCCGCATTGCCCGGCGCGCCCGGCGTGTTGATCAGGATCGCCGGGATGGAGCCCGCGAAGTATCCGGCGCAGTAGAGCCCGAGCAGCAGCGCCATGGCCAGCTCGAAGCTGGCGCCGAAGGTGAGCGGCGTAGCGATGGCAACGCCGGCGGTCGCCGTCAGGCCCGGGGCGGCACCGAACAGCAGCCCGGCAAGAACGCCGAGCAGGACGACCGCGAGCACGTCGGGCCGCAGGACCGTCGAGACCGCGCCGGCCAGGAGCTCGAAGCCGAGAAAATCCACCCTCAGCCCCAGACCGGCAGCAATACGGTGAAGCCATGGCGGAATACGGCCCAGACCCCGAGGGCGATCGCGATCGGCAATCCGATCAGCTCCACCGGCCTGCGACTGCCGAGGCTCCACAACGCGGCACCCATGAAGAGCGCCGTGCCCAGGCGGAAATCGACATACCGGAAGCTGAGAGCATAGAGCAGGAAGGCGCCCCCGAATGTCAGCACCCGGACGCTGCAGATCGGCGCCAGGACTTCGATCAGACCCCGTTCGCCGGGGCGCGCGGCGATCCCCAGCCCCGAAAGCAACAGCACCGCCGCGAGCAGCATGGGAAAGAACCGCGCGCTGAGCGTGGTCTGTTGGGCGAGGGTCTCCACCCCCGAGGCGGCCCAGCCCAGCGCGACACCGGAAGCGGCGACCGCCAGCCCGATGACGCGGTCGGCCCGCAACGATGGCGGCCCTATTTCATCAGGCCGATGTCCTTGAGCACCACCTTGTGCTTGGCCACATTGGCGTCGATGCGCTTCTGGAAGTCGTCGCCGCCGAGAAAGGCCTCGTTGAGATTGACCTTCTTGTAGAGCGCCTTGGTCTCGGGATCGGCGGCGATTTCGGCCACCGCCTTGCGCAGCTTGGCGACGACCCCGGCGGGCGCGCCCCGATGGGTCAACAGGCCGAACCAGACGGCCACGTCGAACTCGTAGCCCTGCTCGCGGAAGGTGGGCGTATCGGGGAGGTAGGAGACCCGCCCGGGCGCGGCAAGGCCGATGACCCTCAGCTTGCCGGCCTTGGCGAGGGCGGTGTAGTTGGGGGCGCCGACGAAGACGAAATCGACCTCGCCCGAGAGCGTCTTGGTGACCGCGCCCTTGCCGCCGCGACCGCCGATATGGGTCATCTTGATCCCGCTATTCTTGGCGAAGATCTCCATGTTGATGTGCTGCGTCGCTCCCGGCCCCGGCGTGGCATACTTGATGCCGCCGGGCTTGGCCTTGGCGGCCGCGACGATGTCCTTGACCGAACGGAACGGGCTGTCGGCCGCCACGGCCAGTCCGATCGGCACCTCGACGAGCTGGGCGATGGGCACGAAATCGGCGGTCGCGTAGCCGGGCTTGGAGATCAACGGACGCGCGGTAAGGGCGCCCGTGGAACCCATCAGCAGCGTGTAACCGTCGCGCGCGGCCTTGTTGGCTTCGGCTGTGCCCTTACCGCCCCCGGCACCCGGGATGTTCTTGACCAGGAAGGGGACGCCGAACCGGTCCTTGAGCCGCTTGGCGATCACCCGGCCGCTGGTATCCAGCGCGTCGCCCGCGCCGAACGGCACGACGATCTGAACGGGTTTTTCCGGGTACTCGGCGAGCGCCGGCGCGGTGGCCACGGCCGTCGCGACTGCGGCGGCGAGAGCGAGCGAAATCGGTGCGGTGCGCATTGTCGGCAAGCCTCCTCTGTTTGTCCGGGTGCGGTCTTTGCCGCCATCGGTTTCCGTGGAACGGGCCCTCTGCCCTTCATCTTAGGCATAGATGGACGGTTCGCAATCTCCGTGCCATCCTCCGGCCCAGGCTGCACGATGGCCGCGCCATTGCACCGCGCCCCACCCGGCACCGATCGGGGCGGGGCGCGAACGAGGACGCCCCCCGAATGAGCGAAGCGCTGGAGGTGCTGTATCTCGACCGGGACGATGTCGGCCGGATCGGGATAGAGGACTCGGAGATCGTCGAGGCGGTGGAACAGGCCTTCGCGGCCCAAGGCAGGGGGGAGTACGTCCAGAACCCGCGCGCCAATCTGCGCCACGATCCCACCGGCCAGGGCCACTTCAACATCCTGGCCGGCTATCTGGCGCCTCTCGACCTTGCGGGCTTCAAGGTGGTCGGAGACTTCGTGCCCAACTACAGGCTGGGTCTGGCGTCCGAGCTCGGGTTCATCCTCCTGATGCGCCCGGAATCCGGCGTGCCCGTGGCGATCGTCGACGCGTCCCACATCACCGACATGCGCACCGGCGCGGTCTCGGCGACGGGCGCCAGGCATCTCGCGCCCCCTGCGCCCCGGGTTCTCGCCAATATCGGCGCGCGCGGCAGCTCTTACTGGAACGTCCGGCTGATCGCCGCCCTGTTCGCCTTCGAGGAGATCCGCATCCATTCCCGCCGCGCGGAGAGCCGCGAGGCGCTGGCCGCGCGCCTGGCGGGAGAGACCGAGGCCAGGGTCGTCGTCTGCGCGACCTGGGAAGAGGCGATCCGCGATGCCGACGTGGTCGTCGAGGCGACTCGGCTTGTGCGGCCCGAACCGCTGTTCAAATCGGAATGGGTCAAGCCCGGATCGCTGGTCATCCCCTACGGCACCCAGAGCGCGCTGGAGGACCGGTTCCTGGACGTCTTCGACAAGGTCGTCATCGATACCTGGTCCCACGCGCACGCCGGACCCTTCGGCGCGCTGCGGCACCATGTCGACAGCGGCGCGCTCACCCGGGAGACCCTGCACGCCGAGATCGGCGAGATCGTCAACGGCGACCGGCCCGGGCGCGAGAGCGATGCCGAGACGATTCTCTTCTGGCACCGCGGCCAGGCGATCTCCGATATCGCCTTGGCGGCGATGCTCGTGGCGAAGGCCCGCCGCGACGGGGTCGGCAGGATTCTTCCTTACTAGCCCGGAGCTCAGGGATATCCGGGAAGAAATCCGGGCCCACGGCACCGCCTATGCCTGCCAGGCGATCCGCCAGGAGCGGATCGCGGCGAGGCGCGAGGTGTGCCAGGCGCTCCATTTGCCGCTGGGCGAGACGGTCTATCGCGGGTCGATCCTGAACCGGGAGAACGGCAGCCCGGCCCAGCTCGAGGAGCGGTTCATCGTCGAGGCCTTTGCCGCCGGCTTTCTCGATGAGGATTTGCGGGAACGGTCGCTCTATGCATTCCTCCGCGCGCGGTCGGCACCGAGCGAGATCGAGCATGTCCTCGGGGCGGGCCGCCCCGACGCGCGGACGGCCGGGTTGCTGGAGCTTAACGAGGGGGGAGCCGATCCTCACCATCCGCCGGCGGACCTGGGTGGGGGAGACCGTCGCCGTGCTCACCCGTTTCACCTACCCGGGCGACCGCTACTTCGTCGTCGACCGGCACAGGATTTCCTCGCAAAGCCGGCTCGGAGGCGGCGACCTCAAGTAACGCGGCGGCGAGCAGTACGGCCGACTCACCCATGGCGGTCCAGGCGCCGCAAGAGGCGATCTACGCCCGCTTCAACCTGAAGCTGCATCGCGGGCTGGCCTCCGAGATGGCGACAAAGTGCGACATGGCGATCCAGGCGATGGGCGGGCGCGCCATGTTCCAGGGATTGCAGTCCGGCGCTCAGGACGCCGGCGAATTTGTCGGTCCCTGGCCGATTCGGCGCTGGGCTGCAACCAGATCGCCAAGAACTGCTACCGGTCGGGGCTCGGCGGGAACCTGCTGAGCGAAGACGCCCAATGGCGCAAGCTTGCGCTGGTCGTCGAGACCGCCCATCGCGTCTGGTCCTGAGATCGGGGTGAGGTCGTCGCAAAGACGTGCGCCGGCGGCCCGAACCGTCGGGCGATGGCCGTCTCACCACATCCTGGACCGGGCCGGCCAACTGACGGAACCGCTCGGGCCTCGTTTCGGTCCTTCTCGGAGCGCCTCAGTTCACGGCTCGGCGGAGCAGGTGTCCCGGCATGGGATCGTCCGCGCCAAGCAGGGTCTCGTTGTCGCGGCTGAGCACGGTTCCGTTGACCACCACGGCGCGGATTCCGGTCGGGGTCGAGATCAGCCGGTCGGCGCCGGCGGGCAGGTCATGGACCCGCTCGAGCGGCCCCGGCCCGACGGTCTCGGGATCGAACACCACCACGTCGCCGGCGCAGCCGGCGGCCAGCCGTCCCCGTCCGGCGAGACCGAAGATCGCGGCCGGACGCGCGCACAGATGGTCGATCGCCTGTTCGAGCGTGAGAGCGCCCTTGTCCCGCACCCAGCGCCCGAGGAGGTGGGTCGAGAAGCAGGCGTCGCAAAGCTGGCTCGCATGCGCGCCCGCGTCCGAGAGTCCGAGCACGGTGAACGGCTCGGCCAACAGCGTGGCGATGGCGCTCTCGTTGGTGTTCGCCAAGGGAATGCGAAACCTGGTTTCCAGGCCGGAGGCGACCGCGAGGTCGAAGGTCAGGTCGAGCGGGTCGACGCCCCGCTCGGCGGCGGTCTCGGGTACCAGCCGTCCTTCCAGCTCCGGCCGTTCGGCGCAGGCCGAGATTTCGAGCGCCTCCAGCGCCATGACCAGCGCCCAGGTCTGCGGCTCGACCGCCGCGCCTTCGGCGAGCTCGCGCTTGACCGCGGCGCGGAAGGCCGGGTCGGCGAGAAGTCGCCGCTTGCCGTCGGCGTCCGCGGCGGTCGCCGGCTTGAACGAATCGAGCCGGTCGAACGGGAACGGCGCGGCGAACTGGAACTCCATCGTCAGCGGCCGGCACGAGACCTGCGGATGGATGGGCAGCCGGTCCGCGTGCTGCCGCGCCGCCTGCTCGCGATGCCGCTCGTGCAGCGAGTCGTCGCCGATGCGGGTCAGCAGGGCGGTCCAGGTGACCGTGCCGGCGGCACGGGCGAGCTTCTCGAAGGCCGCGAAGTCGGGCTCGATCCCGTTGGTGAGCTGCACGACGCCGCCGCCGTTGCGGCCGACCGCCTCGGCCAGCGGTATCGTCTCCGACGCCATGTCCGCGAGACGGCTCGGCACCGGCTTGCCGGCGAAGCCGACATGCAGCCGCGAGGTCGAGCTGGAGAAGCCGAGCGCGCCCGCGGCAACCGCCTCGCCGACGATCCGGGCCATCGCCTCGACCTCGTCGGGACGGGCCGAACGCTCGGTCGAGTCGAGCCCCATCACGTCGAGCCGCACCGCCGAATGGCCCACCATCGCACCGACATTGATCGCGGTGCCGCGCGCCTCTATGGCGTCGAGATACTCCGCGAAGCTCTCGAACGGCCACCCATCGAGCCCCTCTTCGAGCGCCGCGAGGCTCATGCCTTCGACGTTCTCCAGCGTCTGCATCAGCAGAGGCCGATTGCCGGGCTTCGCCGGCGCCACGCCGAAGCCGCAATTGCCCATGACCACGCTGGTCACGCCGTGCCACGGTGAGATGGTCAGCATGCGATCCCACATCACCTGGGCGTCGTAGTGGGAATGAATGTCGATGAACCCGGGCGCGACCACGCATCCCTCGGCGTCGACGGTCCGCGCGGCCGACCCCGATACCTCGCCGACCGCCGCGATACGGCCGTCGCGGAGCGCCACGTCGCCGCGGAAGCGCCCGGCGCCGCTGCCGTCGATGACCGTCCCGCCGACGATCTTGAGATCGTAGTCCATGGCGCTTCCTCTTTCTGCCGGCCGACTGCGACCCGTCCGACCGAACCGATTGTCGCCGGTCGCGCGATTCCGCGTCAAACTCCTGCGCCTTGCCGAACGACCCGCTCGCCCTGCATGCGGAGGCCGCATGGGTGGCCGGATCGGGTACACTGGGCCCCCCGCCGACAATTGGCCTCGGGAGGATAGTCTTGGCAGCGACAGAATACGAAGGCCGGCAGAACCTCGAGATGCACCATTGGCCCGAGCTTCGGGAGAAGGTGAACGAGCTCTTGAGGCTCGTCTTTCCGGGCCGCGGGATCGATGGGGAGCTCAAACAGCTGATCTTCACGGCCGCGAGCCTGGCACGCGGTTGCCTGCATTGTCAGTCGCACGGCTCCTACCATCTCCACAAGCTGGGAGTCGCGGATGAGAAAATCCAGGCGCTCTGGAGCTATCGGACCTCTCCGGAATTTTCCGACGCCGAGCGGGCGGCCCTCGATCTGGCCTTTGCGGCGGGCATCTCGCCGAACGTCGTCGAGCCGGAGAACTACGTCGAGTTGCGGAAGCACTATTCGAACGACCAGATCATCGAGATATTGGCGGTGATCGCGGTCGGCGGCTTCCTGAACCGCTGGAACGACACCATCGCAACGGTCACCGACCAAGAATCGATCGACTTCGCCGAGCGCGTGCTGCGCCCCGTCGGCTGGAACTCAGGAAAACACACCGGGTCCGCGGAAGAACAACGAAAGGGGCACCCGATCACGTTCGGCTATATCGACAAGTAGAACCGGCGCCGGCCTCCCGGCGCCCGCCTATCGCTCGTCGGGGTAGTGCTTGAACGTGCTCGCCGACGACCGGAAGCCGTTTATCCCGAGCTCCGCCCGGATCTCCTTGGAATTCCGCAACATTTTCAGCTCGGAGGGGATGCCGACGGCATTGGCGATGCGATCGTTCTTGGTGAAGGTCGCGGCAATGGCTGCCGCTGCCGGTACCGCCAGTGACCCTACCGAGTCGGCGAGATTCTGCCGCGCCTGGTCCAGTGCCGCCCGGTCGGATCCGATGACGGCATCGGCGAAGGCGAGAATCTCCCCGCCGCCGGGTACACCGCTGTCCTGTTCCGGGTCGAGCAGCGCCGCCAAATTGACGTTGAGGCCAGTCTCGCGTCCACTCTCACGGAGGAACCAGGCATGGCCCGCCGTTCAGTAGAAGCACTCATTGAGAGCGGATACCCGCCCCGCGATCAGCTCGACCTGAGCGCGGGTGAACCCCTCATGATGCTGAAAATCTTTGACGAAAACATTCTTCATCGGCAGGTATTGCACTTCTTCCAGCTCGAGATGCCGCCGCATTTCATCCGGCACCAGGCTGAGCGAGCGGATGATGTAGGGTCGGTAGTCTTCGCCGTAGATCTCGGCGGCCTCCTCGCCGCCCTCGGGGAGGTTCGGCACGGTCGGAACCCAGGCCATCTCCTTCTTGGTGGCCCGGGGGCGGACCCGCGACGGCCGGCCGCCGCGCGCGGCCGGCAGAGGACGCAGAGGCACTCCTATGCCGCGGGCGAACACATCCATGTCGGTCAGTCGCGACACGATGCCGACGATCTCGACATATTCCTCGTCGGTAAGACCGCCATTCCTGGCCTCTTCATAAGAGTCCTCGACGAAGTCCTTGGGCGCGACGGCCAATTTCCGGATCGTCGCGCAAACCGACTCCGGCAGCTCGACATCGCTCAGCGGGCCGGTGTCTTCCGGCTCTTCCTGCAAGCCTGAGTCATAACACGCCTGGCGAACCTCTCTGGCAATCGCCAGGCGCTGCGCGCCGGTACCCCAGGTACCGGGGTCGGCCAGCTGGTCCAGCTGTCCCGCATGAACGGCGTCGAGGTCCTCTCGTACCGGGTATTGCGAGTCTGCGTAGAGGGTCATGTTCCTGGTTCTCCCGAGCGGCGGACCGATAGTCACGCGGTATTTGCCTTGCCCTCAATCGTCGGATCTGTCACCGCATAGGTCGCCTGGCTACGCCATTCGAAGACGGCCTTTTGGAACTGCGGCCGCCGACATATACGCTCATACCAATCCTGGATGTTGGGGTACCTGCCGAAGTCGAAGCCGCCGGCGAGCAGCGTCGTTACGGTCGGCGACCAGGAGATGTCGGCCAGGGTGTATGAGGTGCCGACCAACCAGCCGCCGTCCCCGATCGCTCGCTCCTGTCTTGCGAAATACTCGTCGAGCAAGGCGGCCGCCGCATCGGCATCGGCATCGGAAAAGCTCCTCCCCTCGCTGTGTTTAGCGTGAAACGCCAGTAGCTCGGGGTCGTTCTGCAGCCTCTTGTAAAGCGCGAGCTCTTCGTCGGTCTTCTCCAGAAGCGCCGCGTTCAGCTTGTAGTATTGAAACGTCTTGATACCCGGTATGTGAAGATCGCCGGACATCTTCAGCCAATAGTCGATTTCGGGTTGACGGTCCGGCGATACCGCGCGAAATCCCGGCTCTGGAAATTTGTCCTCAAGATAGAGCAAGATGTCGTTCGACTCGGTAATTACCGTCCCGTCATGCACCAAAGCAGGGACCACGCCTTTGGGATTGATCCCGAAATACTCTTCCGAGATGTTCTCCTTCTTGCCGAGGTCGATGTGATGGCTTGTCCAGTCGAGCTCTTTCTCTTCCAGCAGCAATCGGACACGCGCCGAGCAGTTCGAGCGATTGGCGTGATAGAGGTGAATGCCCCGCAATTCGAGTACCGATGCGTTGGTAGGAACGACAACGACCATAGTGCTGTCCTCTCCAACGATTCCGAAGGAGCGCGGAATTCCGCAGATCTCGCCAGAGGCGATTTGGACAGAGCACGGAGACCTTGTCAAGGACGGCCTTGGCGGTAGACTGTTGGCGGCTTCCTTTGGGGGCGACGGGAGGATATCGGAATGCTCGAACTCTACTACCTCAAGGAAGCGGATTCGGTATGTTCGAACCGTGCTGTTATTACTCTCATCGAAAAGGGGATCGCGGACTGGACACCGCGGTATATTCATCTGCTCGATGAGGATCACTTCGATAAAGAATACCTTGCGATCAACCCGAAAGCCGTCGTACCGACACTCGTTCACGACGGCAACCCGATCCGCGAATCTTCGATCATTTGCGACTACATCGATGAGTTGAAGCCGGAGCCGGCGCTCAAGCCGGCCGGCCTGCTCCAGCGGACCTATATGCGCGAGTGGATCAAGGAGTCGGACGAAGTAGCGTTTCCGGGAGTCGCCGCTTTGAATTTCGTGACACGATTTCGCTCGACGATCGATATCGGGAAGCTGGAGAGCCGGTGGAAGAAGCAACCCGATCTGGAGAAAACGCTACGGCAAAAGTCGGTCATCGAGTATGGCATGGATTCGGAGTGGGTGTTGCGCGGACTCGTCGGATGGGATCGAATTTTCGCGAAAATGGAAACAGCCTTGTCCGACAGTCGTCCCTGGATCATGGGCGAGCAGTTTACGCTGGTGGAATCCTGTTATGCGCCGCTGATCAAGGTGCTGGATATGATCAAGTGGCTGGACGTATGGTTCGAGTTCCGGCCGCACGTCTCTCGATGGTGGCAGGCGCTGGGGAGTCGTCCAAGCGTTCTCGGGCTCGACGAATACGAAGGGCACACCGCCGACCCGACCTCGGATCATGCAAGAGCCGGCTTGGCGCTTGTCGATGAGGCCAGGGATCGGCTGGCCGCCTACAACATGTCCCGTGCTTAGCAGTTTGGGGTGCCTGGATCTGCGTCCGCGACGGCAAGCGCCGGACCGGGCCGTCCGCCCCCGCGACGGTCCACCGGCTTCTCGAAGCGCGAGCGCGGATGCGCCTTCGTCAAACCGCCGGGCTGACCGAAGAGGCGAGGCCATCTCAGTCGGTGCCCTGCTGCCCGGTCGACGGCCCGTCGGGCGAGTTGACGATCGCCATCCGCTGTGGGACGGGCCGCCGGTCCACCGGACCGCGTAGCGGCTCGAGGCGAAATTCGAATTGCATCCCCTCCGATCGGTCCTCTGAGGGCGCCGAACGGCCCAAGAGCGTGCGAGACGGCGACGGATTGGACGTACTGGTGCCGCCCATCGCGCGGCCCGCAGTGACGTCAGCCGCATTTCCTTCCGGCCCGCCTCAAAGGCCGAATGCGGCAAGTCGCCGAGACGCCAGCGTCCGCGATGACCGTTCTCGCCGGACATCGAGGGTGCAGCTTCATCGTGCATGGTCTCGCGCCTATAATCCCAAGCCCGGGTGTCGCTCGGGAAGACAAGCGGGAGGGAGATGTGAGCCCAACACCGGCACAGACGCTTTCCATGCCGCCGCCGGCGCCGGAGAGGCAGCCTCTAAAGTGTAACGTCTACGAATACGCGCGTACTCTGGTGAGCACGTTGACGCCCATGTTTCCCTATGTGGATGAAGGCGCGATGGTGCCGACCATCGCGCTGTTCTACGGGCAGCCGGGCGGGGATTACGGCTATTTCGAGCATGAGAACACGGTCGACGAAGTGGCGATCGTCTTCGGTTCCGGCGCGACGACGGGGCGGGGCAAGGCCGGGCTGGTGCGCGCCAGCGCGCGCAGCCACGGCGTAGGAAACCTGCTGAGCGAACCGGACAGCCCCGAGAGCTTCTCGCTGGTCTCTGTCACCCAGCGCCAGTCCACGGGCGTGCCGCAAAGGGAGGCGGTCGCCTTCACCTGCGCCGCCTGCTCCACCGAGATCTACCGGGAGGAATTCGATTCCACGCCGCCCAGACGCGGGAGACAGAGGGACGAGGTGGGTCCCGTGGCCCACCTGCACACGATCTACGGCAGCGCCCAGGCGGCGCTCAACTACAACGCCGAGGAGAAGAACCGGACCTGCCCCGAATGCGGCCATGTCAACGCGCCGTTTCCGCTCGGGCGGTGGGGTTGGGACCGTTATCGCGACATGACCGACATCATCCGCGAGGCGCATCAGAGCCTGAGCGAGACCGCAGCCGCGGCCGGGTAGCCGGGGAGTCCCCGAATGGCACGCAAGCCCCGTTTCGCCGCCTTCGACGAAGCCGCCAAGCGCGGCCCGTACGACGAGTACCCGATGCTGCCGGCGGGCGTGGATCCGCAGATCTGCTTGAGCCGCAACGACCGGCCCCAGCCGTTCTTTCTGATCTGCGAACACGATACGGTTCTGGTCAACATGTCCGGCGGGGGGCGGGTGGAATTTCCGGAGGGTCCCGTCCGTTACCACCCGGTGGTCCCGGGCGACTTCGTCTACGTGCCGTCGGGTACGCCGCATCGGATCGTGCCGGACGGCGAGTGCGTCCAGCTTCGCTACAAGGCCGAGCACCCCGGCCTCGAGGCGGTCGTCTGGTACTGCGAGGGTTGCGGCGCCGAGCTCGCCCGCGAGGTCTGGGACACCGAGGTCGAGATCCCGCAGGAGGGCTATCTCCGCGCCTGCCGCGAATTCAACGCCGATGTCGGGCGCCGGACCTGCTCTTCCTGCGGCGGGATCCACGAGGAGGTCGACCTCTCCCCCTACGACTGGGAGGCGGTGGCGGCCGAAGTCCGCGAGGACATGGCCGAGGGCGCATGACCGCCCCCGCGGAGACGGGCGAGCTCGTTTCGATAGACCTGCGGCCAAGCAACACGCCGCCCGTCGGTCAGGGCATCGCCGACCGGGTGCGCCCCCGAATTCTCGGCAAGATCGCCGATGCGGGATGCGGCAGGGACGCCGCGTTCCTCATCATGCACCCGGCGGTGAGTTTCCTGCACCACTACGCCCAGGCGCCGCTGGCGGCACGCGGGCGCACCGTTCTCACGCTCACCAGCCGCCACCTCTACAACGACAGCGCGCTCCTGATGGAGCGGTTGATCCAAGATGTCGGCGGCGGCGTGCGCTGGCTGCGCGAGCGAGGCTACCGGCGCGTCATCCTGGTCGGCAATTCGGGCGGCGGTCCGGTGATGTCGCTCTACCAGGCGCAGGCGGAGAGTCTCACGATCGACTCGACCCCCGACGGGCGACCCTTCGACATCGTACCGGAAGACCTCCCGCCGGCGGACGCGGTGGTTCTGCTGAGTGCCCATCCGGGACGCCATCAGCAGTTCCGGTCCGCGCTCGACCCTTCCGTGATCGACGAGGCGGACCCGCTTTCGGCCGATCCCGCGTTCGACATGTACAACCCCGACAACGGGCCGCCCTACGACCGCGCCTGGCTCGCGCGTTACGAGGCGGCGCAGGCGGGGCGTCAGGACCGGATCACCGAGTTCGTTCTGGCGCGGCTGCGCCAGCTTCACGACGATCCCCGCGCCGACGACCAGGGCTTTGTCATCCACCGCACCTACGCGAAGCCGGCCACGCTCGACCATTCCATCGATCCCAACGACCGGCCGGCGGGAGACACAACGATCTTCGGCAAGGCGCGGGCGGTGAACTACTCTGCCGGCGTGTTCGGCCGTTTCACCACGCTGAGGTCCTATCTCAGCCAGTGGAGCCCGCTCAGCGTCGCCGACGGCCCGGCGCGCCTGGCGGAGACCTCTGTACCCGTCCTCAACGTCGAATATTCCGCCGATGAAGGCTGTTTCCCGTCGGAGACCGGGCGGTACACGGAGGCGGTTGGCTCGCGCTGCGAGACATATCTGCTGAAAGGCGCGATGCACTTTCCCTTCACCCAGCCGAACGGCGACCGGCTGATCGGCGAGCTCGCCGACGTGCTGGCCGACTGGAGCGCCTGAACCGCTCCTATTCGTAAACCTGGACGCGGAGCGCCCGCCCCATCGACGGGCAAGCGCTGAGGGCGCAAAGCACGTCCATGCGCGCGACGAAGTCGATGTAGTCGCCCGACTTGCTGCGTCCCTCCACGAGGGTGAACGTCCCCTTCTCCAAATCGTAGTCGACCGTCTGGAAGAGGTTGATGGGATCGGGAATGTCGTGCGGCTCGATGGGCCGGCCCCGGAGCGCCCGCTGCAGAACTTCGTAACAGCCGAAGGTCGGCATTCCGAGCGGCCCGCCGAGCGTCAACTCGTCCGCCGCAAAGCCGCGATAGCCATCGCTCCTGAAATTCTCGTATACCCAGGCCGAGCACATCCCGTATTGCAGGTCGTGGATGCCGTACGTGTCCTCGACGATCGTAAGCATCGGGTTGTTTTCGCGGGAGTAGAGGTGGTCGCCCTCCGACAGGAGGAATTTGCCGTGGTTCGTCCGGGTACGCGCTTGGCTGAACCTCTCCGTGAGATCGTCGGCGTTGAAGCAGACGAAGTCGCCGATGGAGCCGCCTTCCACGTCGATGACACGGATGTGCTGCCCTTTCCCGATAACCCAGGCGCCGCCTTGCCGGCCGGGGAGTGTGACGTCTTCGAGCACGTTCATCGCTTGCCCCCCGGCTGGCTCAGCGCCGATCGCCCCACTCGGCGATCGTGTCGGCGAGCTCGGCAATCAGCGCCGGGCCGTGCTCCTGCTTGTAGGGGAAGTGCCGCGCGCCGACGAGGGTGTAGTCCTCGCAGCGTCCTTCCGCGGCGTCGGAATATTCCTGCGACAGGCTCGGATAGGTGCCTTCGTCGGCGGAGAACCGGATGTTGATCACCGGCACCGAGGTCTCGGCGAGGCGCGCCGGGCCGTCCGCCGCGCGGCCGAGCAGGCTCCACTGGCTGAGATAGGATCTGAGCGTGGTGAACCGCCCGAGGATGGTAGCCGCGTAGTTGGTCGCCTTGGCGCCGCCCCAAATCGACGACGCGACGGGCCTGTCGTTGGGGTCGATCGTCGGATCGAGAATCTGCGGTCGCGCGTAAGTGCGGTGGATGAGGAACGGTTCGTCGACGAGCCCGGCCTCGTCCGGCATCGCATCGATCTCGCGCAGCCGGCCCAGCACCCGGTCGGTGATCCGCGCATGCCGCGCCGATTGCGCCGCGGCGTAGCGCTCGAGCCATTCGCCGTCGTAGGGCGGGCCGTTGGCGGGGTTGAACATGTCGAGCTCGGGATCGGTCCGGGTGAGCTCGCGCTCGTCGAGCACAGAAGGATCGAGCGACATGCCGAAATGCCGGCCCCGGCCGATATGGCAGGAAGCGAGTACGATCGCATCGACCGGCGGCAGGTCTTCCGGGTGGATGTCGATGGCGAGCCCGTCCGGCGTGGTCTCGATGGTGAGGTTCTCCGCCTGCGCCTGGTAGAGCGTGCCGACCGAGCCGCCGCCCGAATTGCCGATATAGACGATCCGCCCAAAACCCCGCTCGCGCAGGAATTTGACGCCCGCGCCGATATCCTGGATGACGCGCTCGACCAGCAGCGTCGAATCGTTGTTCACGTAACGCGTATTGAGCCCGAGGATCGCCCGCCCGCGTGCCTGCATTGGCTCGATCAGGTAGTGGTGCATGAAATTGACGGCGGGGTGGAGCACCAGATAGGCGACGTCCTTGCCGCAGCCTTCCTCCGCGAGTCGGCCGTAGATCCGCGGTCTCACCAGATCCTGGACCCCCTGGCGCGGGCTCCTGTCTCCCAGCTCCGCAGGCCGGACGTCGATGGAGACGATCCGTTCGCTCATGGCAGCTCTCCTCAGGCCCAGCGCATCGCCCAGCGCTCGAAGTAATCCGTGCCGCGGACGATCAGCAGCGCGTAGCAGGAGGTGTAGAGCACCCAGGCCCACAT
>JAPPGP010000226.1 GCA_028821395.1 Defluviicoccus sp. | reverse complement strand
CTATTCGTTCTTTCTGTCGGACGTGTGGCCTTCGGCGGGGTGCGCGGGGGGGGGGGGCGGCGGGCAGGGGGGGGGGGCCCCGGGCGCCCCCGCGCCCCCCGCGGCGCCCGCGCGCGGCGTGGGAGGCGCGCGGCTGGTGGGCGTGCGAGCCCCTGTGGCGGCGCGTGCGCGACCGCGCCACCGCCGAGCCCGACAAGCCGGCGGTCATCGACGAGACCGGCGCGCTGAGCTACGGCGCGCTGTGGCGGGCGGCGCTCGCCGGCGCGGCGGGCATGCGGGCGGAAGGGCTCCGCCCGGGCGAGATCGTGCTGACCCAGCTTCCCAACTGGCGCGAATTCGCCGCCGTCATGCTGGCCTGCGAGGTTGGCGGGGCGGTGTTTTCGTTCTGCCCCGTCACCTGGGGGAAGCGCGAATGCGCGCGCGCCCTCGACCTGCTGCGCCCGAGGCTCTGGGTGACCTCCGCCTTCTATCTCGGGGAAGACCGAATGGACATTGTGCGGGGCGCGCTGGCGGAGGCGAAGGAGCCGCCCGAGCCGGTGCTGGCGCGGGGCGGCGCGGCGGGCTTTCGCGCCTGGTCGGAGATCCTCGAGGCGGCCCCCGCGGCGAGCGAAGAGGAGGCCGCCGCAAACGCCGGAAGCGGGCTCTATCCGCTGGAGATTGCCGTCACCTCGGGGACCACGGGCTTTCCCAAGGGCGTCGTCCACGCCCATGACACGGCGCTCTATACGGTGCAGTCGACCATCGACAGGCAGGGGATCACGGAGCGGGACGTGGTCCATCTGGCGCTCCCCGTCGGCCACACCTTCGGCTATTTCTACGGCGTGCGCTGCGCCCTGCAGGCGGGCGGCACGGTGCTGCTGCAGGAGCGCTGGGACGCGCGGCGCATGGCCGAGCTGACACGCGCCCACGGCGCCACGGTGTCGCTCGGCACCGCCGCATTCGTCATCGACCTGTTGGGCGCCGGCGAGGAGGTGCGCCGGGCGCTCGCCGGCGTCTGGATGTTCACCCAGTCGGGCGACGCCATGCCCGCCCCGGTCGCCGAGCGGGCCCACAGGGAGCTGCCGTTCCGCATCTCGCGCGCGCTCGGCATGACCGAGTTCGGCCACGTCACCTCGACCGATGCCGCCTCTCTCCCCGCACGGGTCTTCGACAGCGCCGGTACCGCCCAGGAGGGGATCGAGATCGACATCGCCGACGCCGACGGCGCGCGCCTGCCGCCCGGCGAGGAAGGCCGTATCCTGGTCCGCGGTCCGGCGGTCTGCGCCGGCTACCTTCACCCCGACGGCAGCATCGAGGACGTGGTGGACGAGGACGGGTTCTTCGACACCGGCGACCTCGGCCGGCTCGACGAGGCGGGCTATCTGCGGATCACCGGCCGGCTCAAGAACGTGCTGCGGCGCGGCGCGGAGACCGTGCCGGTCGCCGATCTGGAGGACGTGCTGTCCTCCCACCCCGCCGTCGTGTGCGCCCTGGTCGTCGGGCTGCCGGACGAGCGGCTCGGCGACCTGCCGATCGCCTGCGTCGAGCTCCGCCCCGGCGCCAGCCTCACCATGGACGATCTGCGCGGGTATTTCGCGGGCCGCGGAATCACGCGGAAATTCTGGCCGACCGGCATCCACCTGGTCGAGCGATGGCCGATCGGACCGACCGGCAAGACCGACCGCCAGATGCTGCTTGCCGCATACCGGGACGCCGTGCGAAGCGGGTGACACGGCGTCTTTCGATACGCGCCCTCGCCGACCCGTTGCTCTGCCGTGCCCGACTCGATCCACCGCGTCGCGATCCCGAAGGTCAATCCAGGTTGCGTGAGCGAAGCGGCGAAAACAGAGTTGGCGAGACGCGCGAGAGATCGTTCCGGCGCCAGGAGCCAGCCCGCCTTGAGGCCCGGCGCCAGGCATTTCGAGGTGCGACTGAGGTGGACCCTGCGGTGCGGAGCTATGGCGGCCAACGGCGCCGGGCGGCGATCCTGGCCGGCTGCGGGGAGCCGGACCTCTCGGGCGAGGCGACCCTGCCGGAGGACCGCCGGACGACGCCGCGCTCACCCTCCACCCGATCCGGCGCGGTGTGAGGGTACGGGCGCGATCCGGGGAGTGGATGGCCGGAACAAGTCCGGGCATGACGAGGGGTGTCGGTGCTTCCCCCCACCACGTCATGGCCGGACTTGTTCCACTGCTGTCCGGTTTATTTTTGTGGACGGGTTGCATGG
>JAPPGP010000219.1 GCA_028821395.1 Defluviicoccus sp. | reverse complement strand
CGCACCGGTCACGTGACGGCGCTCAATGGGTTTGAGGAGTTTCAGGCGGCGGGCTGATCGTCGGTGTGAAGGGGTTCGCCGGCGCGGCTTCGGATGAGCATGTCGTTCCAGCATGCGCCGTCGAGTGCGGGTCGCATGCGGACGATTCTGGTGTCGCTTTCGATCATGTGGCGGGCGGCGTCATCGCCGTTTGGGGTGGCCTCCCAGGCACAGAAGATGCGGCGCGGGTTCCAGGTCTCGACCCAGGCGGGGACCGCGGCGATGACGCCGGTGGAGACCACGGCGCATTCGCGTTGAGCCGGGATGCAGTGGAGGGAGAGGATCGACAGGACGTCGAGAGCGCTCGTTGCGAGGATGACGCGGACCGGCCACTCGGGTTCCCATGACATCCAGAAGCCTCCGGCGGTGGCCGGTTCCGTCATGGGCCCGGGGATCTCGATGCCGACGGCTTCGCCGCCGGCGTTGCGGGTGACGAACACGGGGTTGCCCGAGGGGTCGGCATGGATCAGGTCGAGGGCGCGGCACAGGTCGACGAGGATGTCGGCGAGGCCGCAGCGGCCGACGAGGTGGCGGTGAAGCGCCGGCCAGCGGGGGTCGTGGCGGCGGCAGCCGGGGCGAGGCGGGCGGTGCGACAGGGTGGCGAGGATGTCGAGGGCGTCCCTGCGGGAGCATCCCAGGACATGGATGACCAGGTCGACGGCGCCGGCACCGGCCGTTGCGGTCAGGTGGTCGTAGAACATGAAGCGGTTGATGGTGACCACCGATCCCGGACGCCTCCAGCGGGCGGCCTCGTCGGGATCCTGGCGGTAGCCGAGGGCACGGGCGACGGCGTCGAGGGGACACCCCCTCAAGGCCTCGGCCTCGACCCGCCTGCGCAGCGGGTGCATTCAGGCGGCGGTCTTTGCGGCGCGGCGGCGTTCCTTCGCGTTGCGCCGCTGTCGCTCGGCGCTGCGCGCCCTTTGGCGTTCCTCGGCCTCCTTGCGGCGCCACGAGTCGCCGTCGATGGGGACGATCTCGGCGTTGTGGACGAGGCGGTCGACGAGGGCGACGAGGCAGGCGGCGTTGGGGAAGGCTTCGCTCCACTCGGCGAAGGGCCGGTTGGTGGTGATGATGGTGGAGTGCTGCCGGCTGCGGCTGGAGACGATGTGGAACAGCAGGTCGGCGTGGCGGTTGGAGTAGGAGAGATATCCGACCTCGTCGATGACGAGCAGATGCTGGCGGGCGTAGAAGCGCAGCTTGCGCTGGAGCAGGGTATCGGAGTCGATGGCGGCGAGTTCGCCGAGCATGTGAGCGGCGGTGGCGAAGCGGCATGTGTGGCCTTCGAGGACGGCACGGTGGGCGATGTTGGCGGCGATGGTCGACTTGCCGACGCCGTTGGGGCCGACGAGGACGACGTTGGCGGCTTCCTCGAGGAAGTCGAGGCCCATGAGGTCCTCGATGGCCATGCGGTCGCAGCGCCGCGGCCAGGACCAGTCGAAGTCGGCGAGCGGCTTGAACTGGCCGAGGCGGGCATCGGAGAGGCGCCGCTTGAGGCTGCGGCTGCGTCTCTCGTCCTCTTCCCAGGCGACGAGCGCCGCCACCCAGTCGTGTTCCGCGACCTCGCCCCAGTGGGCGACGAGGCCGTGCAGGCCGAGCGTGCGGGCGCGTTCCTTCAAGGTCTCGGTCATGTGTCGGGCTCCTCTTCGGGATCGTTGGCCAGGCGGTCGTATCCGCCCAGATCGTGGTGGCGCACGGCGATGGAGCGCACTTTCGGATCGCCGGGCAGATCGACGGGGACAGGCGGCGGCTGGTGGCGCTGCTCGCGGCGCCGGGTGAGGCTGAGACGCACGGCGTTGGGATGGGGGACGCCGCGCTCCAGGGCTTCATCGATGGCGGCCTGGAGTTCGGCGGCGCCGTAGGCGTCGAGGAGGCGCAGCAGGGCGGCGACGGTGCTCCCCATGGGCCCGCCGCGGCGGGCGGTCTCGGCCAGCAGCCGTTCGCTGTTGGGCGCGGCCTGGAGGAGCCGGCTCTGCCCTGTCAGGTGACGGGCGCGGCGCTTGTGGTCGACGAGGGCGGCGATGTGCTCGGGGTTCTCGACCCGCGCCGCCTTGTCGAAGCTTCGCGGATGGGTGGCGACGACGTCCATGCCGTCGAGGATGCGGACCTCCTCCAGCGTGGCGACAACGGTCAGCGTGCGCCGCACATGGGTATGGGGGACGGTATAGTCATTGAGGTC